>JBDRVV010000006.1 GCA_039802005.1 candidate division WOR-3 bacterium | reverse complement strand
CTCAGGCAATACCTGAATTAATAATTTTTAAACTTGAGCATATATATTATATTAAAATTCAACAAAAAGTCAAGGGGGAAATGATAATTAACCAGGTTATGATTGGAGTCTCATTCAAAAAAGGCGAGCAGAGTGCCCAATCTTGTCTTTATATCCATTAAAAAATTATCCACTATCCAGGAATCGGTTGGCGAATCAAATTGATATAAATTCTTGCTACCAATAATAATATTTTTTATTCTGTTCTCATATCCTTCATCAGGTATAGTAAATCTGTTCTGGCGCCAGTAAATCGTTGAATTTTCTTCAAGTAGTATTAAAAAATCACCGACTCTGATTTTTTTAAAATAAAAATCTTCAGGCAGGGGAATAAATTCTTTTTTATATTTTATTATTTTCTTCTGGGCAATCAAATAGTCAACTTCTTCAATCTCTATATTTTCTAAAAAATCTGATTTTCCGTTGTAGATCAAAATAGTTTCCTTATTCGGTAGAGTTATCAATGCTACATTATTTGTTATCTTGATTGAAGATACAGGAAAGAATGAGCAAATAGAAAATATTATGGCGATTATAGGTATCAAATATATTGCGATTTGCCTTGTTCGTTTTACAAAGATAAAGAAAAACAAAAAGAGAAAAACCGGCGATATATTAATACTTATTGAAGAAAATGGTATAGAAGAAAAAAAACCTGCAATTTTTTCAAGTAGCCAGATTACATTATTTACGAGAAATGATACTACATTCAATACTGGAATAGAAATAAGTGAAATAAATATTAAAAAAAATAAAAGATAAATTATGATTGAGGCGAGGGGAACGATTAGAAGATTTGAAAATACCGCCAGCGTGGGTAATTGATTAAAATAATAAATTAAAAAGGGGGAGACAAAGACTTGCGCAGTAAATGATGTTGCTATTGACCATAGAATCGGTTTTAGTGCTCTTAATTTTATATGTTTCAATATGATATTATTTAACTTCGGTAATAGATAGACAATTCCATAGACTGCCCCAAAAGATAATTGAGCACCTGTATCAAAGAGCATAAAAGGATTTAATAATAAAAGAATCAGGGCGCTCATATTCACGATGTGGATTGAGTCAACATTTCTCTGTAATATAAAACTTATTCCAAATAGAAACGCCATAAGCGATGCCCTTAATACACTCGGTCTGAAACCGGTTATCCCGGCATAGAATAGCAAAAGCGCCATAATCAAAAAGAATTTTATCTTTGGAGAAACAGGTAGAGGCAGAAATATTGTTCCTAAAATTGTAAGTATAAATCCTATGTGTAATCCTGAAACCGCAAGGATATGCAATACACCTGCACGGGCAAATACATTCTTTAATTCAGGACTCAAACGGCTGCTTCCACCTAAGACCAAACCCTGAGCAATTGGAATATAATCGGGATTTAGAGAACAGGTAATGATTTTGTTTATATATCCATATACAACATTAAATATCTTTCCTGTAAAACTCAGACTATAATCTTTTTCTATTATACTACCAATGAGAAGATTTGATTGATAAGGAATCTTTCTACAAACCAATCTTCCTTTTATTGTCAATGTCTTACCAAGATAATGCTCTTTTTGAAAAGTATAATGCTCCGCAAATAGTGACATCGGTATCGTATCCCTGTTTATTATTGCCCTTTTAATATGTAATTTCAACTTTATCTTCCCGTCTCTTTGTTCTTCACCAAGGACTACGCATTGATATGTTATTTTTTTATTCAATGCCCTATCCAGCAAAGGTTTTCTTAAATGAAGATTTAAACCCGATAAAACTGCTAAGAGTAAAAAAAGAAAATTTTTTGAAAAAATGCATGCAACAATTCCAATTGCTGCAATGATTAAATATATTTTTAGTTCAGGGTTAATTATTGAGTCAAAAAGTATTCCAGAGATTATTACAAAAAGGGTTTTGATCCCTAATGATTTAATTTATATCTCCTCCTTATGCACCAGATTTTGGATATATAATGTCCATTAACTTCTGTTTTGCTTTATTTATTTCTATGCGGGCGACACCGGGATTTGAGCCCGCAGGCTTTAAACAAACATAAATAAAATAGTCTTCTCCCACTGGTTGGATTATAAAGAATGCCCTCTGTGTCAACCATATCAATTCAGTTTCTAAGCCAAGATTTAAATTCTTTTTTATCTCCCTTGATGTCAGCAACAAAGATGATAACTCTGCATCATACAAATTCACATCAAAATTTGCTTCTATAATATGCTGGGCAACGGATATACCATCGTAACCAACAAGACTCGCATAAAGACACCCCGGAATTTTCTCTGCGATCTTTTTTATTTCTTCATTCAAATCATCAGCCATAAAACCTCCTATACCCTTTCCAAATATTCCCCTGTTTCGGTATCAATTTTTATCAAGTCACCGACTTCAACAAATGGCGGGACCTGACATTTGTAACCACCTTCAAGCACGGCTGGTTTTGATTGTGCCTGGGCGGTGGCATCTTTAATATATGCCTGAGTCTCAACAACCTTTAAAACAACGGTCTTGGGTAGAATAACGCCAAACGGTTTACCTTCAAAATACTGAACCTTAACCCTGATGTTTGGTGTCAATAATTTTGCATTCTCGCCAAGCAGTTCTTCATCCAAAGGTATCTGTTCATAAGTTTCTAAATCCATGAAATAATATTTTCCATCATCATAATAAATATATTCCATTTCCTGTTCTTCAACATCTGCTTCTTCAACCCTTTCCGTAGAACGAAACCTTATTTCTTTTGATAATCCCGATGTCAAATTCCTGATTTTACACACCACCATACCACGCCAGTTCCCTGGTGTAATATGGGTTACTGATAATACTACATAAGGTTCATTTTCAAGTTTTATAAGCATTCCTCTTTTTAGCTGTGTGACCTGTATCATTTTACCTCCCATCTATAAGTGCTTCCATTTTTTGTATCATCAATAATTATACCAAGGTCATTTATTTTTTTTCTAATTTCATCTGATAATTCAAATTGTTTATTCTTTCTCAACTGATTTCTTATCCCCAGTATTATTTCTATAAGTTTGGGTGATAAATCATCTCTCCTTTTGCCTTCCTCAACAAATCCAAGAATTCTTAGATAATGCCTTATACTTTCAGCAATATCTTGCTGACCTGTTTCATAACCCATACTTACTAAATCAAAGATTATTCCCAGTGCCTTTGGTGTATTAAGGTCATCATTCATTGCCTGGATAAATTCTTCCAGTTTATATATTTTTGGTTCTTTAACAGGTTCGGAGAATTTTGCAATAAATGTCTGTATCCTTTCAAAGGCTGATTTTGCCTCTTCAAGCCTTTCCTTAGAAAATTCTATTGGACTCCGATAATGGGTCTTCAATAAAAACAACCGAATTACATTGGCAGAAAAATCCTTTACAATATCTTCCATTAAGAAATATCTACCCGTTGATTTTGACATTTTTTCACCTGTGATGTTTACCATTCCATTATGTAACCAGTAATGGACAAATTCCTTTCCTGTTGCACCTTCAGACTGGGCAATTTCATTTTCATGATGGGGGAATATTAAATCTTCACCGCCGGTATGTATATCAAATGACTCACCGAGATAATGCATTGACATTGCAGAACATTCAATATGCCAGCCCGGACGTCCCTTTCCCCAGGGACTGATCCAGTAAGGCTCATCTGGCTTTGCTGCCTTCCATAATGCAAAATCAAGGGGGTCTTCCTTTAATTCAGTCGGCTCAATCCTTGCCCCACTCTGTAATTCATCTATGCTTTTTTTTGATAACTTACCATAATCCGAATATCTACGAACCCGGTAATATACATCTCCACCTTTCTCATATGCAAATCCCTTTTCAATCAGTCGCTGTATCAAATCAATTATCTCTTCAATATGCTGTGATGCCCTTGGATAATAATGTGGTTTCATTATATTCAAAGAATCACATAGATTGATATATTTATTGATATTCTCTTCAGCAATTATACGCCAGTCAGAGTTTAATTCTTTTTGTTTTGCAATTATTTTATCGTCCACATCAGTAAAATTTTCAATAGATTTTACCTTGTAACCAAGAAATTCAAGCCAGCGCCTTAATATATCCCTTGTCATTGATGCGCGGATATGTCCAACATGGGGTGGTCCCTGAACAGTCAATCCACAGGAATATATCCTCACAACTTCACCCATTGGTTTGAATTCTTCAAGTCTTCTTGTCAGTGTATTATAAAGTTTCAAAGACATATTATAAACTCCTCAAATATGCACCCGCAGAAGCAATTCTGACGAGCGGATTCGGTGCTTTGAGTAAACTCTCAAATAATTTTACATTCTCTTTTTTTTGATACTTCAAAAGGGCATTTATCGCACCGATAGAAACATTTATATATTCATCTTTGCATGCCTCTTTCAATAGATCATAAAATTCAGGCAATGGATAACGTTCCATAATTTCAACTACCTTGACCCGAACAAATGGGTCTGGCGACTGGAGTCCGGATTTTAAGACTTCAACTCCAGCATTATCTTTTAACATAAGAAGTGCCTCTGCTGCGGCA
Source organism: candidate division WOR-3 bacterium (assembly GCA_039802005.1). Lineage (NCBI taxonomy): Bacteria > Pseudomonadati > Caldifarciminota > Caldifarciminota bacterium. Next base: position 88,589 of record JBDRVV010000006.1, on the reverse strand, counting down.
ATCTTTAAGTCCCAGGGTGTATCTGTCAAAAGGTCTTTGATATATTGTATTGATGATGTATCTTTCAATTCACCAAGGGCAAGGACAGCCTGTACCCATATTTCTACATTAGGATTCTTAGGGTCCATTTCTTTTTTAATAAAATCTTTTGCTTCAATTCTACCTGATAAACCAATGGACTTTGCTGCAGAAATCCTGACAAGTGGGTCAATATCCCTGAGCCCGCGGGTAATATTTTGAATATCCTTAAAATTCGCAAGCCCTTGATATGCATATCTTCTTATCCTTGCAATACGGTCGTTTGTTCCTTGAATAAGAATCTTGTAATAGCCCGTATCACTGCTCAATGAAATGAGATGATATGCTTCAGTTCTGACAAGTGGCTCTGAATCATTGCATAGTTTGGCTATAACTGGTGAATAGACCCTTTCTTTCAATGAATATAAGGCACCCAGTGCAGAAACCTTTGCATCATTACCACCATTCTGAAGGATATTATAAATTACTTCGTAACCCTGTTTATCACCAATTTCAATCATAGACTTTGCAGCATTTACCTGGATTACTTCTGATTTATCCTTTACCCCGTCCCTTAAAATTGATAAAGCCTTATCCTTGGGTGGCATACCACAGGAAATAAAAAATACGAGCAAGAGCAAAATAATATTATCTATATGCCTTATCATAAAAATATTATAGCCAAATTTTAGATTGTGTCAATCACGCGGTATTTATTGCATATTATAATCTTGACAACCAAATAATATTCTATATAATTAATATAAAATGAACCAGAAATCTTTACCAGAAGAACTTGCTGAGATTGCTCAATCACTTCTTGAACACAGTTCAATTGAAAAAGCATTTGAGACTATTACTAAAACCGCTTGTTCTTTCTTCAATGCCTCCGCATCGGCAATCATGCTTTTTGATAAAGAAAGAGAATACCTTACAATCGCCCATTCAATAAACCTATCAAGTGAATATCTTAAGGTTGTGAAGGTAAAAAAAGGTGAAGAAATTGCAGGAAAAGTCTGTATGGAAAAAAAACCTCGTTTTGTGTCGGATGTAATTAAGGTTTTTGAAGAAAAAGGTGATTTCTTCTCTATTGAATGGATAAAAAAAGAAGGGTTAAAGTCCTTGGTTACATCCCCTCTTTTATTGAAGGATGAATCTATCGGCTGTCTAAACCTTTACTATCGCGAAAAATTACAAAATTTTGATAACTACCCTGCATTAGATTTCTTCTGTAAACTTGCCGCCCTTACAATTGAACATACAAAATTGATAAACGAAATAGAAGAAAAATCAAGAATTGTAACCGAACTTGAACATATTGGAATAACCCTAACTTCAACCTTTGAAACCGAAAATATCCTAAAGGTCCTACTTGCTTCTGCAATAAGAATTACTAATACAGATAGTGCGAGTTTAATCGTAATTGATGAATCAACTGCTTCAGTCCTTGAATCTTACGATTTCTCAAAAGAAACTAAAGAGATAAAGAGATATAGAACGACTGCCCGTCTTACTAATGGAATTTCTGGAGAAATCTTGAAAAAACGCAAGCCTGTAATCATACCTGATTTAAGCAGATACGAAAATGTGAATCCCATCGCATTACAAAAGGGAAGAAGGGCAGTAGCAGCATTGCCTTTAATTGCACGCGAAAATCTCATTGGGATACTTTATGTTGATTCTCAAGTTCCGAGAGATTTCTCACATTCACAAATTGAATATCTTCAACTATTATGTTCCCAGGCAGCAATTGCCCTTGATAATACAAGATTGTATAAAAAAATCACCAGAGAGGCACAAGAAACTGCAATTTTGTATGAAGTAAGCAGAACCTTTATCTCCACCCTTGATTTTAGTGTCCTTTTAAATAATATTCTGGAACGCCTGGTTGAAACATTTGGTTATCTAAATCTTGCAATATTTCTTGTAGATGAAGAAAAGCAGGAATTGAAACTTTGTTCATATATAAATTATCCTGAAACAGTAAAGGAGATTCAAATAAAAATTGGTGCCACAGGTATAACCGGGCATGTAGCAGCAACAAGGGAGATGTATTATTCACCTGATGTATCAAAGGACCCATATTATATACCCGGTGTAAAAGAAGCAAAAAGTGAGGTATGTTTTCCTTTAATGATAGGTGACAAATTGATTGGCGTCCTTGATGTAGAAAGCCCAGAAATTGATGGTTTCACACCGGACGATATAAAAATCCTTTCTACACTCAGTGCCCAGATTGCTATTGCCCTTGATAACGCAAGGCTTTATGAAGAGGCAAAAAGACTTTCTCTGACCGACCCACTCACAGGATTACCAAACCGTCGCAGTTTTGAGATAATGATTGAAAATGAAATCCGAAGGGCGGAGCGTTATCGCAGGTTATTTGCAGTTTTGATGATGGATTTTGATAATTTCAAAAGTTATAATGATAAATTTGGACATTCGGCCGGTGATAATATATTAAAAAGATTTAGCACCTTGATGAAAGAAGCAATTAGAGATGTTGACTTTTTGGGACGGTATGGCGGGGATGAATTTATTGCGGTATTGCCTGAGACTGATGCCAATTTCGCCTTGGTCGTTGCCGAAAGAATACGAAAGAAGATTGAATCTGAAAATCTTGACCCACCGGTTACGCTCAGTATCGGAATTGCAGTATTTCCAAAAGATAGCAGAGAAAAGCAAAAACTCATTGACCTCGCCGACCATGCCTGCTATGAGGCAAAGGAAATGGGCGGGAATAGGGTTAATTTTGCGGGAGGAAAGATTTGATAACAATTTTGTTTCTTCTAAGTGGCATTTACACCGGCTATTTTGAATTTGATGTAAGTGAATTGCAATTTATACGGTCAGACAATACAAAGTTGAGGATACCGAACTGGGAAATTACTGATATAACAGGTGCGCCAGAATTACCTTGTAAAACAGTAAAAATTGCCCTCCCTTCTTATGCAAGTATAAAAAAGATTGAAATACTTTCTACTGAACGAAAGGAATTTGATTTAGAATCAGATGTTGCATTTTCTTTAGCACCGGAAATCTTCTCAAAAAAAGATATAAAAAAAATCAATCTGCGCGATGAAAATATTTATTTATCATCAAATCCATATCCAGACAAAATTATTTATTTTAAAGGTTCTGGATTTCTTGATGGTTATCAAATATGTGAACTCTTATTCATCCCTTTTCAGTATTTCCCTACATCAAAAAAACTCATTGTGTATCATTCTATAAAATTTTCAATACATTACGATGGAGGCACAAATTCTTCTGCCGCAGGGGATTTTATAAGAAAGATGGTCGTAAATCCTGAAGATGTGATAATAAGAACAAAAACTCCAGATCAAGAAAGAATAAAATATCTAATAATAACCGAATCACCAATGGATACTGTATTCCAGCGACTCGCTGACTGGAAGACAAAAAAAGGGATTCCTGCGCGGGTAAGAAATGTAAATTGGATAATAAACAATTATCCAGGAGAAGATAGTGCAGCACGAATTAGAAATTATCTAAAAACCTTAACGGATTCAGGCACGGTCTATGTCCTGCTCGGAGGTGACATTGATTATATTCCCTGCCGATTCGCCTATGCAATGACCTGTAGTGCCAATATCTATCCCGGAAGGGAAGATACAATGCCCTGTGATTTGTATTATGCGGATTTGCAGGGAAACTGGGATAGAGATAATGACCGAAGTTATGGAGAAATTGAGGATAGTATAGATTTGTATCCAGACCTTATTGTGGGCAGAGCACCGGTCAACACTATCTCTGAGGCACAAAGGTTTGTAGAAAAAATTTTAACATACGAAAAGAATCCACCCTTTGAATATCTTGACAATGGGCTCTTTACGGCTGAAATCCTGTGGTGGGATCCATATACAGATCAGGGGATTCATAAAAATAAGATTGGTAATGAAGCATTCCCCAATTACTTTGAGATAACAAAATTATACCAGAGTCTTGGCAACGAAACGAAAGAAGCGGTGATGCAGGCGATAAGGGATGGACAGAATCTGATAAATCACGATGGCCATGGCTGGATAAATTTGATCTCAGTAGGAGGCTGGCCCCATCGGATTTATAATGTTGATTTTGATACGTTAACGAATGGACCGAAATATGGAATTTTATATTCAATCGGCTGCTGGACAAATGCATTTGATTCAGCATCGGTATCTGAGGCATTTGTCAACAGTCCGAATGGGGGCGGTGTGGCATTCATTGGCAATTCCAGCTATGGCTGGGGTTCGCCCGGGAATCCTGGATTTGGCTATTCCGACCGCTTTGATTCACGATTTTTCTATTCACTCTTTAGAGAAAATAATTACCATCTTGGTGAAGCACTGGCACAGGCAAAGGCATATTTCATCCCATATTCAAGGGAAGAGAATGTCTATAGATGGCATCAATATCAGATAAATCTTCTTGGCGACCCGGAATTGCCGGTATGGACCAAAGCCCCTGATACAATGATTGCCTTTTCTCCCGATTATATCCCGCTGGGCAATGCACGAATAATGATTACCGTAAAAGATAAGAAAACAAATTCACCCCTGCGCAATGCCCTTGTCTGTTTAATGAAAGGCAATGAATCATATTCTTCCGGATATACTGATGCGAGTGGTTCGGCATTTTTAAACACAAATGCATTGACCACAGGAAATTTTGATCTGACCATAACCGCTCATAATTATATTCCCCTTGAATTGACAACTCCAGTAATAAGTGGGGCATATGTAAATTTCGGCGGATGGATTATAAATGATATCTTTGGCAATAACGACCAGATTGCAAATCCCGATGAAGATATACTACTTCCAACAAAAATAATCAATTGTGGTAATATTACGGCGAGAAATATTCAATTAATAATTTCAACCAATGATACACTCGCCCTGGTCTTTGACAGCACTGCATTTGCTGATTCATTATTACCCAATGATTCAATAACTATTGACAACGCATTTGCAATAAGGATAAGAGAATTTGCCCGGAACGGTAATTGTGCTACATTTAATTTGAGAATAGTTTTCAACAGTGACACCCTGATTTTTAAGCCGAACATCCTCATTGGAACACCACAATTAAAGATTGAGCAAACCGATATTAAAACCTTACCCGCCTTACCCGGACAGATAGAATCATTGTATATAGATTTAAAAAATTCTGGTTATGGTGCCGGGCATTCAGTCCGGTCAGGATTATCATCCCTTGACCCTTATGGGTTTGTGCTCATTGATACTGTTCGCTATGGTGAAATTCCCCCTGAAGTGATAAAGAAAGCTACAGAGCCTTTTGTAGTATATATAAGTCCGTTCGTTCCCTTGCCCCATATTTCTAAGTTTTTGCTTAATATCCACTCGGAGAATTCACTATTTATTGATACAGTATCAATATTAATTGGTGAAACTGGATTTTTCGATGATATGGAATCCGGCACTACTTTATGGACAACCGGAGGAACAAATAATCTTTGGCATATTTCACCGAGAAGATATTTCTCACAATCACATTCCTGGTTTTGTGGCAATGAAACCACTGGCCAATATGTCAATAATATGAACTGTTACATCCAGACCATACCGTTTATGATCCATAAAAATTCTCTACTAAAATTCTACCGCTGGTTTAATGTGCCGATCTATGGTAGTGATGGAATCTATGTCATTGTTCTCCATAATAATAATGCGGATACCCTTGATTTCATCGGCACCGGCGGTGCCCTCCAAAACCGGCCGATCAATAGTGATTGGTTCTGTGAGAAATATTTACTTGATGATTACTCTTCCGGTGACTCCATTCAGATTCGCATTGCCTTTGTCAGTGATAATGATGGGCATACGGGAGAAGGTTTTTATATAGATGATTTCAGTGTTGAATACCAAACCGCTGTTGAAGAAGGTATAATGGAAGCTTCCGGGCAAAAATTAAAACTCGAAGTCTTACCAAATCCATTTCAGAATCAATGTGTGATTAAATTTCGCATTTCCGATTTCAAATTTCCCCAAATTGATGATGTAGGACAAGGCTTTCTTCAAGAACCGATGGTTCTTTCAGAACCAGAGGTCAGCCTTGTGGTTTATGATATTGCAGGCAGACTTGTTAAATCATTTAACTTGCCCTTTTACATCTCAAACCATGCATCCAATATTGTATGGGATGGTAAAGATGATGCAGGTCGTAAACTTCCTGCCGGAATCTACTTTATTCAACTGGAAGCAGGAAATAAGAAAGAAATACAAAAAGTTATATTACTTCGCTAAATATCAACTTTTTTCTGCTTTTTTTCACTTTATCACGATCAGTCTTCTGCTTGTAATTTCCGTTTCTGACTTTAATACAAGAAAATAAGTTCCCGATGGCAATTCACGGACATCAATTCTTATATTATATTCTCCTGTTGGTTTAACACCATTCCAAGCATTCAGTACTAATTGTCCCAATGAATTGTAGAGATTTAAAGTAACATAGGAAGGTTCTTTTAAAATAAAATGTACCCTTGCCTCGTCTTTAACCGGATTCGGTTTTATACAAAGGTTATTAACCTTTGAGCTGAATAAAGAACCTGCGTGAATACCCAATCTCCAGTTCAAATTCCAATAAGTCTGCATTCGGTGGTCAAGCAGGACAATTTCAGTATCGGGCATTGAATGGTTATATCTATCCCAGTATGTTAACATAACTCCCAATATAATGGTGGCGCTGGAATCAGGCATCAGCTGGAACGGTCCACTTGCCATCAAAAACCGCTGGTCATCGGGTTGGGGGACTACTGTATCATAAGGAACATATTGCCCATTGTTATAATCATATCCGGCAAGGGCTAAATATCGTTCATTGTCATGATACGGATCGCTTACCAAGGTAAATCTCTTGTATGCTGTCAATCCCATCTGAGGATTCTCCGATGGATCACGCCAGTCCGGGACGCCATCATTGTCAATATCCCATTGACTTGGCGGCACATTATTCCAATAATAAATACTATCCCGCTCATACTGGTCTACAATACCATCGTTATCTTTATCCTGCCCCCATTGTAAATCAAATGGTGTCTGCAATAAATCAAAGCCGATTGCGCCAACATCACTCCAGCCTGGTTCATCTGCAAATTGATACTGAAATGCAAGATTATCAACCCAGATTGATTCGCCATTTACTACATACCATTTTCCAACGATTGCATAGCAAATGTCATTAGCATTAGTCCCTGCCTCATTTCCAATGTCACAATCAGCACAATATCCGAAATATAGATTCTTAATCGGTTTGTGCAGCACATTCTTTATTTCAAATTTCAAAAACGCCATATCCGCAAGCAAAGAATCACTCCAGACATAGACGGTTTGATAGACTCCAATGCCGATTGGTTTTGTATCATTTGGCATATGATATGTTGAATCACAATCATTATAACAACACCAGGAATCCTGGTCTGATAATGGTTCCTGTGGAGCCATGGGAAAACTATCTAAAGGTGCGGGCCAGGGGTATGGATACATATAGATTATTACACAAGGTGCACCCGGGTCCTGTCCGTATAAACCCGGAACAAATTCAGATTCTCCGCCATGGGTTCCATAACCAATTGTCACCATTGTATCGCAGGTTATAGAGTCAATGGCACCAACCCATATCCCTGAGCCAAAAATATACCCCTGACCACTTCCTTTAGGCCAGTAACAGGGCACCCCTATTTTTCCATAGTTCGTTACTCCGAATTCAATATTATTTATGTTATGTATCTTCTGATCCCATTGCCTGCCCCCGATAAGAATCGGTCCATTATAAATAGTTAATATACATACAACAATTATAGCCATAAAACCTCCTTTATATTATTATACTTTATATTTGTGAAATTTTTGTGAAATTTGTATTTTTTTGTTATGGAGGGCTGGGCTATAATCTGATTTTCAATTATTCTTGACTTATGGTTAATACAAGATATAATATATTTATAATAAATTTTCAAAAGGAATTATTGAGATATGAGTTTATTAAATTTTAAAAAATTTATGGATCGAGTAATCTGTTATCTGGACTTAACTTTTTTAATGAGTATTTTGCGGATCGATTTAGCAAGGAAAGATTATTTTTTCTCTTCATAGAAACAGTAATACCAAAATGATATATGAAAATAGCATTAATAAATGATCAACCTTTCTATTCAGGGATGGGTAAATATGCATTCAAGATATTTGAATTGCTAAAAGGGAGATTTCACATTGATTTCTTATTACTAGATTACAAAGCTCGTGCATTAAAAAATCAAGATGGTGCTATCATTGTTCAGGATAAAAGATATCCAATTATTGATAATAAACCATTTTTCTGGTATAGGCTCCACGAAAAATTTCCAGAATATGATTTGTATCATTTTGCCAATCAAAATCTATCCTTTTTAATCTCAAAAACAAACTCTATTATCACCTGTCATGACCTCGCCCCCTTAATAACCCCAGACCATCTTTCAGAAAGATTCTGGCGGCGCTTCATTTACTGGGGGTTAAAAAAGGCTTTGATTATCATGGCGGATTCAGATTCAACCAAAAAAGACTTGATAAAAATTTATGGAATTTCGGAAAAGAAAATAAAAACCGTCTATCTCGGTGTCGAACATAATATCTTCAGACCTTTGCAAAATAAAGAGATTTTGAAACATAAACTAAATATCCCAGAAGATTTCAAAGTCATCCTCAATGTGGGAACTGAAAAATATCGGAAAAATATTCCCTGTCTTTTGAAGGCGTTCGCAAAACTTTTAGCTGATTATAAGAATATCATTTTAATAAGGGTCGGAAGGCAATCTGATACCACGCGTCAATTGATAAGGAAACTGGGGATTGAAAATAATATAAAATATTTTGAAAATGTTAAAGAAAACGAACTTCCAGATTTTTATAATGCCGCAGATATATTCGTAATGCCTTCTTTTTATGAAGGTTTTGGGCTTCCCGCCCTTGAGGCAATGAGTTGTGGGACTCCAGTGGTGGTTGCCAATACAAGTTCTCTGCCCGAAATCGTGGGTGAGGCAGGATTAAAAGTAAATCCATATTCCGTGTTGGAAATTTACGAGGGTATAAAAAAATTGTTGGATAATCGAAGCCTTTATTCTGAGCTAAAAGAAAAGGGCATTACCCAAGCAAAAAAATTCACCTGGCAAAAGACTGCAGATTCAGTTGCTGAAATCTATGAAAACTTTACTGATTAAATATAGAGAATTTCCATTCTTCGATCGTTTTAGAATAATGGAATTGTTGAATTATTGAACAATTTAACTATAATTAATAATGGAGTCCGGCAAACAATTCTCATCAATCTTAAAGAAAGTAATTTTCTGGATTATTGTTTTAATTATATTCTTCTTTTTAGGTAAAAACCTTGTTCAGACCTGGCAGGAGATTCCTTTTGACAAATTAAAATTCAATTTAGGCTTTATCTTAATCTCATTTATCCCCATTTTTTTGAACTTCCTTTATGGGGCGTATCTCTGGCAGAAAATATTGGCAAATCTTGGAGAAAAAATATCGTTTAAATATTCCTTATCTACAACAGGAATTTCAGTCCTCGGGAAATATTTGCCCGGCAAAGTATGGTTTGCCGCAGGTCGAGTTTATTTTATTAAAAAATTGGGTGTAAAAGAAGAAAAAGGATTTTTGAGTATCGCGTTGGAAACAGGACTTCTTTTGCTTTCTTCACTTATCATTTTCATAATCTCCCCATTGATTTATAACTACGCTATATTAAGAAATTATATATTCCTCGCTATTATATTAACCATATTGGCTATTATTGCCCTGCATCCATTTTTTGCAGGTAAAATTATAAATATCATATGCCGGTTATTAAAACGTCCATTTGTAGACTTGCGATACCGATATTTTTCGATGTTAGCTTTAACCTTATTATTCGGAATTGTCTGGATAAATTATGGCATTGGCTTTTTCTTTCTAATAAATTCATTCTATCCGGTATCTTGTAGTAAATTTATTGATTTGACTGGTGTATTTTCAATCTCCTGGAATCTTGGATTTATTGCATTATTTGCCCCTGCGGGATTGGGCGTTAGAGAAGGTATATTAACTCTTTTACTGTCTCTTTATTTTCCTAAACCGATTGCAATTATAATAAGTCTTTTGTCGCGATTGTGGATAACTGTTGCCGAGATTCTTTTTGCTGCGATTTCAATAAAATTCCTACCCTGGCAAATTTCAAAAAGTATCAATTTGGGGAATTCGCAAGAATAAATATTATCTATGCTATCCGTAATAATATCACCTTAGTGAGAACACATATTTGTTGACATATTCTATATTTATTATATAATTTTGTGAGGAGGAAATATGAGAAGTCTTACTATTGTTTCGTTAATTTTTATTTCTACACTATTTTCCGCAGAATGGCAAATTACCGCAAATCCGAGTCCAAGGAGTATGGCAGTTGCATGTACTGATAGCATAGGACAGCGAATGATTTTATTCGGTGGCGGCAATTATAGATTATCCTGGGGCGGATACTTCAATGATGTCTGGACACTTGATTTTAACTCTCAGACTTGGAGATTACTACAACTTTCCCAACTTCTTCCCGCACCGCGGCGTTCACCCTCTATGATATATCATCCTGCGGGTAACTGCGTAATACTCTTTGGCGGCAGGGATGATTATACATTTTATAATGATGTATGGATACTCAATCTCAATCCGGGATATGAAGTATGGACTCAGATTTTCCCTTCTGGGACTCCGCCCGTAGCCCGTGATGCACATTCAGCGATATTTGACCCGGTAAACAATCGTATGATTGTCTTTGGTGGTTATGATGCAGGCGGAAATAACTTCAATGATGTCTGGGCTTTAAATTTGAATGATACAACCTGGATCCAGATAAATCCGTCTGGTTCACCGCCACCGATAAGAGGTGCACATACCGCAACTTATGACCCGATTGCCCATAGAATGATTATTTTCGGCGGCAACAGCTCATCAATTTATAACGATGTCTGGGCATTGGATCTAAATTATGGGAATGAATCATGGCACCAGTTATTTCCATCGGGAAATTCGCCCGGTTCAAGGACAAGACACTGGGCAGTTTATGATAATCAAAATCACGAAATGATTCTGGGATTTGGTTATGATTATCCAGGTTATATGTTATATTACAATGATGTCTGGGCTCTCAATCTGAATTCTTTAGTCTGGCATCAGATTATACCGAGTGGTGTAAACATTGAAGGCAGACGAGGTGCCTGTGCAGCTTATGACCCATTCCATCATAAAATCTTTGTTTTCGGTGGTGATCAGTATTATGACTATTATTTCGGTGATACATATGTGCTTACCCTTGATACACTTGCGATCAGTGAAAACAAAGATAAAACAATCCTTCAATCTTATCTCAAAGTGAAATCCAATCCGGTAAAATTTCCTTGTCAAATCAATGCTTTTGTTCCGACCTGTCGTGATGGATTTTCATTGAGAGTCGTGGATTCCTCAGGAAAGGTGGTTAAAGACTTGATAAAAAAAGGATCTAATTCAGGCAATCACATCATTGCTTGGGATGGTTGCGATAACAATGGCAGACGGGTTTCTGCTGGTACTTACTTTATTCTAATGGATATTGATAATAAACTGAATTCCCAAAAATTGATCGTCATAAAGTGAAAAATCATTTTATTGATTGGTTTTTCGAAGATTTTTAATTAGTGCACAATTAACCATTATCGCAAATTCATACCAAGTTGGCTCATTATGAATGACCACATATCAACATCTTCTTCAATTTGTTCAGATTTTGTTGTCCCGCCTCCGTGTCCTGCATGTCTGCGAACTATTAATAAAATTGGTGCCTCGCCTGTTTGGTTTTCCTGAACCTTTGCTGCCATTTTCATGGCATGCATCGGATGACAACGTGGATCATTATCACTTGCCTCAAAAAGGACTGCAGGATATTTTTGTTTTTTAACATTGTGATAGGGTGAGTACTTGATTAAATATTCAAACTGTTCGGCGTTATCAGCGCTTCCATACTCTTCAGCCCAAATATTTGCATAACTGAATTTATGATATCGTAGCATATCAAGTAGAGGGACACCAACATAGACTGCCTTAAATAATTCTGGCGCTTGGACCAATATCGCGCCGGTAAGCAATCCACCATTACTGGCACCACCAATTGCAAGATACTCAGGACTCGTATACTTATTCTCAATAAGGTATTCCGCCGCAGAAATAAAATCGTCAAAGACATTCTGTTTTTTATCAAGCATTCCTGCCTTATGCCATTCATCCCCAAATTCGCCGCCACCGCGCAGATTAGGTATTGCGATCATTCCACCAGATTCAAGAAAGACTCCATAATTTACGGAAAAATGCGGGTGGATAGATATCTTAAATCCCCCATACCCAGTCAAATATACCGGGTTTTTGCCATTCTTTTTTATATCCTTATGGTGCACCAAGAACATTGGTATTTTTGTTCCATCCTTTGAATCATACCACACCTGTTCGACAACAAAATTAGATAGTTCAATATCAATCGGTGGGCGATGATATAGAATTAATTTATCACTTTCAAAAGCGTATTTATAAATCGTTAATGGATGGGTAAAAGAACTGAAAGAAACCCAGACATCGGGCTTTGACCAGTAGCCCCAGACCCAGGCACTCCCAATGGTTGGCAATGTTAAATCCCTGATGTATTTCCCTTCTATGGTATGAATCTTTATGTTCGTATGGGCATTATGGATATAAACCGCGTAGAGATGCCCACCAATTGCTTCAATATATTCAAGGTGATCTTCAAACTCAGGAATGATTTCCTGCCAGTATTTCTTATCCAGTTTATCCAGAGTCGTTGAAAATACCCTTCCATTTGGTGCATCCAGATTTGTTTTTATTATCAATCGGTCCTCCACCAGAATTATACTATATTCGGCATCAAAACCAATAGCAATCGGTTGCATCGGCTCACTTGTGCCTAATCTCTGGATATAAACTTCATTTTTGTAAAACATTGAGCGATAAAATAATACATATCTTCCATCCTCACTGACTACCGCATTATGAAAATATTCTTTTACTTCCGGATGAAAGAATATTTTTTTATCTTCAGGAGTTGGTGTACCCAGTTTATGGAAATAAACTGCATCCCAGTAGTTCTCTTCACCTTCAGGCACTGTGCCCTTCAATGGATTCGCGGTATAATAAAAACCTGAATTGTCAGGCAACCAGGCAACTCCGCTTTGGCGCCAACCCTGGAGTGAATCAGGTAATATCCGTCCTGTTTCAACTTCCATTATTTTTATAATCGGATTTTCCTTACCTGCTTCCTCCACGCTGTAGGCAATATATTTACCATCCCGTGATGGATAGACCGCGCCAAGTGTATTCAACCCCCATTGATTCGGATCAAATAATAAAACTGATTCAGCATTTTCATTCTCTTTTGTATAATATGCCCAGCGCTCCCAATCCTTCTTTATTGCTGAATAAAATATTCGATCACCAACGAGAACTTGACGAGGAGCAGATATATCATCGTATCTTTTTAATTCAGTAAATCTCCTTTTCAACCATTCCCGCTGCGGAAGTCCATTAAGATATTTATGCGCCAAATAATTCTGTTGTGCTATCCACTCCTGAACTGTATTATCGCCAAAATCTTCCAACCATCTATATTCATCAACAATAATTTTCCCATGGATAATCTCTGACATATGAATTTTTTTTGTCTCAGGGTATATTTTTCTTGTGTATTTCATAATGCATCCAACAAATACCAGAGACAGAATTAAACCAATTTTTGTAATCACGCCTTTCATTTTTATTTTTCAATCTTCTCAAGTGTGAATTCGCCTATAGCAGAGAATTGCTCGCCACTTAAAAGATCGGTCGTTCTTGCAACAATTATATAATTGCCTGCAGGTAAATCCATTGGATGGTACTTTGCAGCGATATATGCTACATCACCCTCACTGCTTTCGGTCTGACTCATAATATCAACAATCTCTTTGCGCATTCGCTCTTTATTGTAAACTTCATAATCAACCCGTAGTAAATGTTGCCCTTCCTGCATCTTGAGATTATACACTTCGTGATAGATATAAAATGGTGTTGAAACGGGAAGCGTTGAATGAACCATTGGCATCACACGACCAACCAGTTTAAAAAATTTCTCATCACTCAGTGATTCGTCAATCAATTTGGCAAAAACTAAATCGCTTATCTTTTTAGCATCATCTTTATAATCAAGCAGGTCAACAGTAAATTCTTTTCTGCCATCCATATTAGTTTTTAAATTGATATACTCTATGATCACTGAATATCTCTGGGGCGCAAGCCAGAGATTAATTTCATCATAAAAGTATTCATTATTTCCAGCCTGAGGAATAACTATATTAGCCTTTTCCGTTATCAGGCTATCAGATTGATTTTTTACCTTTATTTTGCGAAACATTCTACAATCAGTAGTGTCATCAATCATAATTCTTGTATAAATCTCAAGTCTGACTAAATCTTTTCGCTGTCTGAACCTACCAAATGCAACATCAAAATTTAATTTTCCGGCAGATATTGTATCCAAAGGTGGAACTGCTGAAGTATCGTCCTTCAAATAGGGAATGCTAACCTTATCGCCAAACTCCGATTTCGCAATTATTTTATATGCACGGGTCAATCGAACAAAATCAAATTCAACCCCATCATTTTTATATGTCCAGATTTCAGCAGGTCTTACAAATTCTTTGGTCACAATGCCAACTTTTTTCTCGGGTGTAATGACATATCGTCTTGTGGGATTGCCATATTTTACATAGATAGGTATTCTATCATCAGTAAGAGGTGCATATTTACCATATTCTTTAAAGGCAAATTCAGCCCGCTTTTCAAATTCACTTCGCTCTTCATCCCTTCCCTGCCAGTATTGTTCATAAAAAAACTTTCTTTCGGTAGCCGATGGTAAATTCAAATATTGATGAGCTGCGACTGAATCTATCCCTTTTAATCCTAAATATATGTTTCTTTCCTTCTCCAAAAGGCGGTAGTATTTAGCACCCATAATATTAGCACCACAACCCGTAATAAAGAGCAACAATAAACAGAAGGATATAAAACTTTTTTTGTTATTTAATCTTCTGTGTAACATGATACACCTCGTTTATAAGTATAGTCCATTAGCAATTTATGTCAAGAAAATTCTGTGCTTTTTCGCAGGAGTAAACTATAGATTTTTAGTATTAGTAGATAAAATTCTGGGAATATCTTTAAAGCGGTTATTGACATATGACGATATTTAGATATAATCATATAGTTTCTGACTATTGAAGGTAAAAAGGAGTTATCAATATGCAGAATAAAAATGCCGAGATTTTAGATATGAAGGCTGAAGTATTTAATGCTTTAGCACATCCGTTGAGGTTGAGAATAATAGAAAAACTCAGGAATGGTCCCTGTTGCGTGTGCAAAATTATACCGTATGTTGGCGCGGAACAATCCAATGTCTCACACCACCTATCAATCTTGAAAAATGCAGGCATTGTGCGCTGCGAAAAGCGCGGTCTTGAGGTCTGGTATGAAGTTGTGGATAGGCGGATTTTTGAGATAATTGATACCCTTGAAGAGTGTGTCGCAGGAAATTTAAAGAAGAAAAGTGAATTATTCAGGGAAATGGCGAGAAGATGATATGGAAATAGGTAATACGGTTTACGGTTGCGAAAAGCGCTACGGTTTGGTATGACTTCTTCATTTCTTTCATTCCCGCGCAAGCGGAAATCTATCCAAACTATTTTGGCTATTGAAATTTGGGTATTGTTTAGTAATTGGGATTTTAAAAAAAGTGAGGTAAATTGAAAGATAGAACAAGACTTTTAATCTTTATCATTGTCTTTCTCATTCTTTATTTTGTGCCCCTTGAAGGAACGAGAATTCAAGGTGCAATCCTTGAGGCATTCTTTATGATTCAAGAATATGCCCGTGAGCATGTCTTATTCTGTTTGATCCCTGCCTTTTTCATTGCGGGTGCAATCAGCAATTTTGTTTCTAAAGAGGCAGTGATAAAATATTTTGGGGCAAAAGCAAATAAAATCCTTGCCTATGGGATTGCCTCGGTATCGGGCACAATCCTTGCAGTCTGTTCCTGCACGGTCCTGCCAATGTTTGCAGGGATATACACCCGCGGTGCAGGCATTGGTCCAGCAGTGGCCTTTTTATACTCGGGTCCGGCAATAAATGTCCTGGCGATAATCTTGACTGCCCGAATCCTTGGTGCAGAAATGGGTATTGCCAGGGCAGTGGGTGCGGTCTTGTTTTCAATTGTTATTGGTCTTTTGATGGCGCTGATCTATAGAGATAAAAGGATAGAAGGCGAAGAATCATTTGAAACTGAATCAGTGAAATCAAGAGGACGAACCCTTGGCCAGAATGCTCTTTTCTTTCTTTCTTTAATTCTTATTCTGGTGTTTGCTGCCTGGGCAAAGCCCAAAGAACCTGTTGGATTCTGGAATGCAGTATATAACATCCATTGGTATCTTGTTTTAATATTTCTCATTGTAATGTTTGTAATTATCTTCAAATGGTTCAATGCTGATGAGAGAAGAGACTGGGTATTCTCAACCTGGACATTTGCAAAACAGATTTTGCCATTATTATTCGCCGGTGTAATGGTTGCGGGATTTTTATTGGGCAGACCCAATACTGATGCTGGAATAATACCTTCAAAGTATATTGCGATGCTCGTGGGTGGTAATTCAATCTTCGCTAATTTCTTTGCTGCGATCTCCGGTGCATTTATGTATTTTGCCACACTCACTGAAGTTCCAATATTACAGGGTCTTTTGGGTAGCGGTATGGGAAAAGGTCCGGCACTCTCTCTATTGCTTGCTGGTCCTGCGGTGAGTCTACCAAGTATGCTTGTTATCAGTAGCATAATGGGAATAAAAAAGACGATTACCTATATTGTTTTGGTCATTGTGCTTTCAACAATTGTAGGCTGGCTCTATGGAATTTTATTTGCTTAAAAAAGTGATTCAAACGGAAATGAGCGGATGCAAACGGATATCCTGCCCTCGCCCCTCGGTGGGAGAGGCATCACATTTACTGCCCTCGCCCCTCGGTGGGAGAGGCATCACATTTACTGCCCTCGCCCCTCGGTGGGAGAGGGTAAGGGTGAGGGGGTATAATGGACCAAAAGATTAAATTATCTTTATTGGATAGGCTTTTAACCCTCTGGATCTTTTTCGCAATGTTTGTTGGCGTAGGGATGGGTTATCTTTTCACTGGTATAGATGAATTCTGGAATCGTTTTCAAGTGGGCACAACCAACATTCCCATTGCCATTGGTTTGATTCTTATGATGTATCCACCTCTGGCAAAGGTTAAATATGAAGAAATGTCAAGAGTTTTCCGCAATTACAAAGTGCTTGGTCTTTCACTGGTACAGAATTGGATTATTGGACCTATTTTGATGTTTATCCTTGCAATCATATTTTTAAGAGGAGAACCGGCATATATGACAGGACTAATTATGATCGGTCTTGCCCGTTGTATCGCCATGGTGCTTGTGTGGAATGAATTAGCCAAAGGTGACAGTGAATATTGTGCAGGATTGGTCGCTTTTAACTCGGTGTTTCAGGTGATATTTTATTCTATCTATGCATATATCTTCGTTACCTTATTACCACCTATGCTCGGCCTTAAGGGTGTGGTGGTTAAAGTTACCATTGGTCAGATTGCCGAGAGTGTTTTTATCTATCTTGGGATACCGTTTATCGCGGGTATTCTGTCCAGAATTATTGGTTTGAAGACAAAAGGCAAAATTTGGTACGAACAAAAATTTGTTCCTGCCATCAGTCCGATTACCCTAATCGCACTGTTATTTACCATTGTTGTCATGTTTTCGCTAAAAGGTGAATTTATTGTGAAAATTCCTCTTGATGTAGTGAGAGTTGCAATTCCTCTATTCATCTATTTTGTTTCTATGTTTTTACTCTCTTTTTATTTGAGCAAAAAGGCCGGTGCTAACTATCCGCAAAGTGCAACTCTTTCATTTACCGCCGCTTCAAATAACTTTGAATTGGCTATTGCTGTAGCGGTTGCGGTTTTCGGGATTGACTCCGGGCAGGCCTTTGCTGCTGTTATTGGACCTCTGATTGAAGTTCCGGTGTTAATTAGTTTAGTGAATGTAGCACTGTGGATAAAGAGAAAATACTATGAAGGAGAAAAATATGGCAAATAAGCTAAAATATCTTATAATAGGTGCAATTGCTGTTGTGTTAATTCTCGTTGTTATTCTTGTCGCAAGTTATAAAAGACCGGGAGTGATTGTCAATGCTCCCGAAATTCAGACTCGGGATACAATCACTCAGGAAAAAAATGATATATATATGAATACCCTGGTGCAAGCGAAAACCGTAAGCAATTCTGATAACCCGCTGGCACTAACCGATGATATCCTGGCAATCGTAGATAACATAAAAATTACAAAACAACAACTTGATAGTATGTTGAATGCGATGCCTTCACAGATTAAAGAATACTATAAAGATGATAAACCGGGATTTCTTGAGGAGCTGATAACACGGCAATTACTCATAAACGAGGCGAAAAGGCAGAAGGTCAATCAGCAAGACGATTATAAAGACTTAGTTAAACAGAATCCAGATAAAAAAGAAGATATAATGGTCAATTTATTATTGAGAAAGATTGTTTCAAATGTTACGGTCAATGAAAATGAACTAAGGGACTTCTTCAATCAATATAAAGACCAGTTACCAAACAAAGATTATGAATCAGTAAAAGAGCAATTGAGGCCAATGGCAATTGAAGAAAAGCAGCGACTGAAGATTGAAGAATTCATCAATAATCTGAAAGCAAAGGCAAAGATTGTGCGTAATGATAAATGGATAAAAGAGCAGGCGGCGCTTACTGCGGATAATCCATTGAGCCGGGCATTAAAATCAGGCAGGCCTGTGCTTGCAGATTTTGGCCGAGGAACCTGTATCCCCTGCAAGATGATGCAGCCGATCTTAGAGAAGTTACAAAAAGAATATGCAGGCAAGGCTGAAATTCTTATTATTGATGTTGGTGAATATGCGTCTTTGGCCCGCCAATATAAAATTATGATGATTCCAACCCAGATATTTTTTGACAAGAGTGGCAAAGAGGTTTATCGGCACCAGGGGTTTATGCCGGAACAGGATATTATCAGTCAGTTGAAAAAATTAGGTGTGGAATGATATTGCCCAATATGAATTCTAAATTCGAAATCCTAAATGTAAATAAACGCCTAAATACCTACATACCTAAATACCTAAAATTTAGGCATTTTGGACTTTTAGGTATTTTGGATTTTTTATAATGAGGTCTTTATGCTTGAACTCCTAACCTGGTTAACCAAGGCACTTGAGCAAAATCCTGTAATTGCGATTGCTGCTTCATTCTTATGGGGTATTTTGAGCATAATTTTGAGTCCCTGTCATTTAGCGAGTATCCCGCTGGTTGTCGGCTATATAAGTGAGCAGGGCAGGATAAGTGTAAAAAGGGCTTTTGTAATTGCCTTAATCTTTTCCCTTGGGGTGCTTATTACAATCGGCGTAGTCGGATTGGTAACCGCACTTTTGGGCAGGATGATGGGTGATATTGGCAGGACCGGCAATTATATTGTAGCAATCGTGTTTTTTATAATTGGATTGCATTTAATTGGCATAATTCCCCTGCCATTTTCCGGTGGTGGACCAAGCGTTGATAAAAAAGGTTTATTGGGTGCATTTATTATCGGTCTTGTCTTTGGCATTGCCCTGGGTCCCTGCACCTTTGCTTATATGGCACCAATGCTCGGTGTGGTATTTGCTGTTGCCTCAACAAGACTTGGTTATGCAATCACCCTGATTTTTGCCTATGCAATTGGCCATTGTGCAGTAATAGTCCTTGCCGGAACTTTGACCGAAACAATCGGTAATTATCTCCACTGGTCAGAAAAATCAAAGGGTGTATCAATTGTGAAAAAAATCTGTGGTGTTTTGGTGATACTTGGTGGAGTATATTTGATAGTGACATCATGATAAATTTATATGCCTTTAGATATGTTGGATGTGCACGTTTTGAGCATTGAATTTTGGGATTTAAATATTGTTTCGGATTTAGAAATTAGAATTTCGAATTTTAACAAAAGGAGGTTTTATGCTTAACATAAAAATCCTTGGCTCTGGTTGTCCCAGATGCCAGGAAGTGGAAAAAAGGACCAAAGAGGTCCTTGAAGAGATGAAGATAGAGGCAAATATTGAAAAAATAACCGACCTCAAAAAGATAATGGAATATAAGATAATGGCGACGCCGGGATTGGTGATAAATGGTAAAGTAAAAATCTCAGGCAAGATTCCGGCAAAATCGCAGATAAAGGAGTTTATTGAACAAGAAATAGTTAATAAGGGTAAATAAGGGAAAAGAGAGATAAAAAGGGATGAAGAAGGGATTACGAAATTGTAGGAGCGGTTTCTAACCGCGATAGGGATATGAAAGTTTATGGAAATCAGACAAATCACCGTCAAAGGCAATAGAATTGGAATCATTGGCTTAGATGAAATATTCCAATCGGCAAAACAGGCACAGATTGGTGACGGAAATAGTTTAAAGAATTTTCTTTTGGAAAAGGCAAAAGAGCAGAATTATATCCCTTCAAGTGCAGAAGAAGATTATAAAAATGCCCTTTATCGTGAATACCTTAGATTCTGTGGCGAAGAGGTTGAGGAAGAAGAGGCCGGACTGGTGATAAAGATTTTAGGTCCCGGCTGCCCTTCCTGTGAACAACTGGAAAAAGATGTTCGTACTGTAGTCCAGGAATTGAATATTGCAGCAGATATTCAGCACATTCGCGATTTAAAAGAAATCAGCAAATATGGGGTTATCACCACACCAGGACTTGTTATCAACAAAAAAATCGTCTCCACCGGTAAGGTGCCAAATAAAAATCAGATAAAAGACTGGATACTTTCAGCAATAAAAACGGATTAATATACTTTGGTCATATCAGTAATTACATTCCATTGATATGGATTTTCAATTTATTGAGGTAATTTAAAAGATAAAAGTGTATTGATATAATAAGTTATTTTTCACCCCAACTTTTTGAAAAATTAATCACATTGCTGAATATTTTTGAACACTGAGCTAACTTAGTTTGTTTTACTCTATTATATGTATTTTTATCTAATAACATCAAGTCGCAATATGGTAAATAACAAACATGGTAGTCATCAAGAATATCGTTGACTTTCACTTGAATTCCTCCAAAAGTTATTCTTTCAATTAAATTATAAAGTAGTAGGCTGGGCATAAATTCGGCTGATAATCCAACTAACCTGTCAACGAATTGATTATCAGATCTACTTGTATTTACGCCTCTAATTTGACCTAAATAATGCGTGATATCAAATCTGAGAACATCTTTAGGATTCCGCCATATGGCAGCATTTTTGTTTATGCTATTTATCCTGTCAGCGTCCGCTTGAAATCTCTTATAAATTTCTACACAAAAGTTTCGCTCAATTAACAAATTAATGAGTTCGGAAAGGGTCTTAGGTTGTGCCATAGTGTATTTTATTTGATTTAACACAAGAACGTTTGGTATTTCAGATTTAGAAATCTTCTAAATCTGCCAACAAATCATTAAATGAATCAAAATAGACCTTAATGATCTTTTTCTCATTGCTTGCGAGAAAGTCGAACGCGTTTTTCGACTTCTTTTTTGAATATTTTGTGAGGGGCGGGCAGCCACTTTATATTTTTACATTTGTCAAGATATTCTACAATTGTATCACGTTTAATTCTTTTCCTATGTGTAAGTTCGAACAAATGTATTACAGAAATCATAAGCCAAACATTATCGGTTGACAATGCATTATATATTTTCCCCCATGCGTGGTTGCTATTATGCTGTTCTGCCAATTTGCGTAATGCCCAGGTATCAAGATAAATAAATTTCATTTAAGTTATTTAGGAGCTAACATCTGTAGAATACTCTATTACATTATTCTCTCTCTATTACTAAAGCATAAATCAAGTTTGTCGGGCATTACTCTAAATCCTGTTCCGTGGTCATGGGTTCTGCCATCAGGATATTGACCAATTCTGATGTCTACAAGTATGATGCCTTCTTTCAATAATTTAATAAAATTTTCGAAGCTAAATCCACTTAAAAGCCATGCCTCGTTAAACCAGAATTGTTCTCCTTTGCCTGTTCCTTTTGAATCTGCTTTGACATATAACAAATATGGCATCTTTTTCTCAAAAGCATATTTTAGTGTATCCTTATCCCAATATCCCACAATTTCATTCTCGGGTGTTATGATGTTAATTCTTTCACTTTCGATCGTTATTTTAAATCCTTTTTTCCCTTTAAGATTATTAAATTTAATTGCGTTAATAGTAGTTTCTAATCTTTTCGTCTTATCATTTTTTTCCGAATAGTAACCAAATCTTTTGAGTAAAACGCTATTTGCTCCTTTGGGAAGAGGTGATTTAGTAAATAATGTCAACATAGAAGAAGCATTCTTTCGCACTGATTTTATTTCAATAACTTTAGCATTGGGACCGGGAATATTGTTTTCTTTAATACCGAGCAAGTCTTCGAGAGTCTTGCCTATTCCTGTATTACCCTCACGGTGCGTTTTTATGTATCCCATTTCTTTTATTTTTCTCAATTTTCTTGTGATCTCTAAATAACCCTTCATGGCCTCCAAAAGTCAAGTAAATACTCAAAAGTTGTACTTAAAGTAATATAGTTTTTAGGCCAACCATAAATTCCAACTTTATTGACTAAATTTCTCTTATCCCAAATAATGATGTTTCTAAGCTCGTAGCCCACTTTCGTCATTTCTTCAATAACATAAGCGTGCGTTGGATATCTACGATTGTTCTCCCACAAATCATTTATGTTGATAACACAATGGGCTTTTGGTTTCAGTAGAGGCAATATCCCTCTAAAAATGTCAGCTAATGCAACGGCATATGTCTTTGGTTCCATTGTGCCCAAATCCCTTGGGTTGGCTGAATATTGCTGATTTTTTTTATAATACTTATTAACTCGTAAATCACCGCGAATACTTTTGTTAAGACGTGCATGATTGAGCATATTTGCATATGGTGGTGAAGTTACAACCAAGGCAACAGTTTCTTCTTTAAGGTATTTTGGAATATTTATTGCATCATCGCAGATTGCTATTTGCTTTGTCCCTTGCCCAAAATTTAATTGTAGTGTGGCTAAACGCTTCTTTGTCGTTTCAATATACTTAGAATTTAAATCAAATCCCACTGCATTTCTTTCTACATCCCTCGCTGCAATGAGGGTTGTACCAATTCCTACAAAAGGATCAAGCACTAACTCACCTCTATGAGTAAATAATTCTATGCATCGTTTTGGTAGACCAATTGGGAAAACAGCCGGGTGTATATCTTTATCTCTAATATCTCTCTTCTCATAATAAAATTCCCAAATGGCAACTTGATTTTTTAACCATTCCTTAGGTGTAAGACAATTAATATGATTATCAGGACAATTGCAAGTTTTAAGAAAATTTATTTCTATTTTTTCCGGATAGATAGCGGGTAGTACATCATGAACATTTTTAACTTGATGCTTCTTCATTGTATAAAATTATATTTAACTTCGCATTAAAGTCAAGATTTTTGCACCACTATTGCTTTTGTCATTCTTCGGGTTTTAGCATATAAAATTACAAATTTTTGTAAGAGATTTTTATTTATATTAATCAGTTTTTTCAATGCAGCATCAAGTAGGCGATGCCCAGATAAATACCGGTGCCGATAATATCAGCAAGGGTGGTGATTAGCGGGGTACTTGCGGTTGCTGGATCTTTTTTAAATCGGGTAAAAATAAACGGTAATAAAATGCCGATTAAGCTCCCCACGATTACATTCACAATCATTGCGATAACCACTACAGAAGCAACCGTCAAATTCCTGCCGCGGAGAATGCCCATAAAAGAAATACCAAGCCCCATCGTGATTCCCAATGCACCAGCAACAAATAATTCTCTGATTAAAAGCTTAAGCCAATCTCGCATTTGAATTGTTCCCAATGCCATTGCCCTTATGACCAAAGTTGCAGATTGAGAACCAGCATTACCTGCGGTGTCAACAAGCACTGGTAAAAATGTCACAAGTACTACATATCTGGCAATAGTTTCTTGGAACCCCTGAATTATGCCGCCGGTAATCAAATCCATAAGCAACAATGCCAGAAGCCATGTCACCCTGCTGCGGTATAATTTTTGTAAAGGGACTTCTTTAATTTTTGTTATAAAATCTACTTTGATTGGTTTCGTAGCAATTGCCGAGATTTTTGTAAAGTCTTCGGTCTGTTCTTCCTGTAATACATCAATAATGTCATCAATGGTAACAATTCCCAATAGTTGCCCTTCAGCATTTGTAACCGGCAGAGATATCAAATCATATTTTTGCATCACCTTCGCTGCCTCTTCCTGATCCGCATAGGCATTTATAGAAACATAATTGTGATCCATTAATGATTCAATTGTCTGATTTGGTTCAGCAAGTATCAATTTTCTTATTGGAATATCATCAAGTAATTTGCCACTATCATCCACCACATAAACTACATTAATGGTCTCTGCATCTTTGCCATATTTGCGGATGTACTCCATAGTCTCGATTATTGTCCACGTAGGTTTTACCGCCACATAATCAGGGGTTAGTAACCTACCCACACTATCTTTGGGATATGCGAGCAACTGAAGAACTTCTTTCCTATCCTCTAATGATAGAATATCAAGCAATTTACGGATTAAATCCGGCGGCAACTCTTCAAACAATTCGGTTCTATCATCGGGTTTGATTTCAGAAAGAATCTGTTTGACCTGCTGCTCGTTTAGACTTTTAAGAATATTTTCCTGAGCATTAGCATCAAATTTGGCAAATATTGCTGATTGTAATTTTGTTGGAAGGAGTAAGAAGATTATAAGCATATCATTGGGATTAAGTTCTTTAAATAGCTCAATGATATCTACTGGTTCCCAAGTGGAAATAAAATCTTTTAAAACATGCCAGTTTTTCTCATTGATTGCTTCTTTAATTTCTGGCATTACCAATTTAACCAGTGGACTATATTTAAATTTTGGCATTATAACCTCGATTTACTCCTTTTAATTAGCATTTCCCTTTAATCATAACTCTATTATATCTAAAAATATAATTTTGTGAAGGTTTTTATAATTAAATTTTTCATTGATTGTTAATATATTCTGGCTATAATTTTACATATGTTTTCATTAGAGATATTATTGCTGATTGTTTCAATATTAATAATCCTATGTATTTTGATATTCAAATTTTTTGATTATCTTGGCATACCCGTGTTGCTGCTATTTTTGGGCATAGGAATACTCGCCGGTGCCGAGGGTATAGGTAGAATAAATTTTGATGACGCCAGATTGGCACAATCTATAGGTATTGTTGCATTAGTCTTCATATTATTTGCGGGTGGATTGGATACAAATTGGAACCAGGTAAAACCGATTTTTAAACATGCAATAGTACTTTCTACATTTGGAGTTTTTGCCACCGCAATTCTTGTTGGCTTTTTTGCTTCGTTCGTGCTGAAAATACCAATTTTGTATTGCATTATGCTCGGCTCAATTGTTTCATCCACGGATGCTCCTGCTGTCTTTTCCATATTGCGCTCAAAGAATGTAAAACTAAAAGGGACGCTAAAACCCTTACTGGAGTTAGAATCCGGAAGCAATGACCCAATGGCAATTTTCTTGACCATCGCAAGTATTCAGTTGATTAATTCATCTGCTAATAATCCACTACAGATAATGACTTTTTTTATACTCCAAATGGGATTAGGTGCAGTGATAGGTTTGACTTTCGGGAAATTAGTCGTTTTTATTCTAAATAGACTCAGGCTTTTTTACGAAGGATTATATCCTGTTTTCTGTCTTGCTTCAGCATTTTTGATATATGGTATAACTTATCTTTTGAATGGAAGCGGATTCCTCGCTGTGTATCTTGCCGGTATAGTTATCGGTAATTCACAGATTGTTAAGAAAAAGAGTCTTTTGAGATTTTTTGATGGACTTGCCTGGCTCAGCCAGATAACAATGTTTTTGACCCTTGGATTGCTTGTCTATCCTTCACATTTATTACCGGTTACGGGAGCGGGGATTTTATTATCAATTTTTTTAATGTTTGTTGCCCGACCGATAAGCGTTTTTCTATCACTGTTTCTGAGTAAATATAGTTTACGAGAGCGATTATTTGTGGCCTGGGTCGGACTGCGTGGAGCAGTTCCTATAATTCTTGCTACATTCCCGCTGCTTGCAGGAATTCATAATTCCGAGTTAATTTTCAATCTTGTTTTCTTTATTGTCCTTACTTCAGCGTTATTCCAGGGTTGGTCTATTCCTGTTGTCTCAAGAATTTTGGGATTATGTGCGCCATTGGAGAACAAAAGTATTTCACCAATTGAATTTGAACCACCGCCTGGTGTGGACACTGAATTAATAGAATTGATCGTACCTTTTGAGTCTGAAGTAGTAAACAAACCAATAGTAGAAATTGGTTTTCCCCAGGATTGTCTTATTGTTCTCATTGTTCGGGGTGAAAATTTTATTGTGCCAAGTGGTGGCACTATTTTAGAACCTGGGGATACATTGCTATTTCTTGCTAACAAAAATAGTTTGAAAAAAATAAACGAAATACTACATAAATGGAAGGGAACGAGTAAAAAAGACGATTAACTTCAAAATTTCAATTTTCTCAAAAATGCCTTTCAAACCCTTTTTTCTTATGAGGGATAAATTTTTCAAGAATGATTTTATTGTCTAACTTTCGATAATAAACCCGGAATAAAAAAGACACATAAAAATGATACAAATCACCCATTTCTTTTATCTTAACATCTCCCAGCCCAGCACTCGGAATTTTATAAACAACCTTGGTCAGGGCGTCAATAAATCTTCTTTTTAATTCATTAGTGGTGCAGTATCTTACCACTTCTTTTAAAAACCTCTCGGAATATTCAAAATCTATCGGATCTTTTAAAACATTGTGATATTGCTGCATTGCAGGAAATATCTTAAAATAGATCTCCACACACTTTTTTAAATCAGGCCAGAATTCGCAAGGATTTTCAATATCCTCGGGCTCTTCTTCAATTTTAATTTGATTTTTTCTTTGATAAAGATATCTTTTTACACTCTCCTTCAATCAACTCTCCTTTTTCCGATTTAAATAATTCCATATCCTATTATACACAGAAAAGTCAAAAAATCAATACTAAATAAAATTGTCAAGGCTTTTTCTAATCACTTATCTCTATCTCTGGTTCTATGAGTATGGGACAGATAATCGATTTTGATATCATACATTCTTGCCCTGCCTCTTGAATCAAATTGAGAATTTTTTCTTTTATATTTTTTTCACATATGGTGATAATTGGTTTAATCAAAATCTCACTAAACACAAAATCTTTATTTTTCAAATGCGCCTTACCAACTGCATGACTTCTATATGCTGCAATAATTAGATTCTCTTTCTCAAGCAACCATAAAAATGTCGTTGCCAAACAGAGTTCAATTGATGCTACAAAAAGGTGCTGAGGACTCCAGAATTCTTTTTTACCGCCGAATTCAGGGGCGCAGCCGGCTATGATGTTTGGTTTATTTTGGCTGCTCAGAATAAGTTCTTTACCCGCAACAAATTTAAGATTTGATTCAAATTCATAAATTCTGGGCTGTAGATTGCCATATTTCTTACCAAGCCAGCCGGTCTTTTTTACCTTTTTGATGTCGATTTCTGGAACATAAGGTTTGATATCCAGAACCGGTGTTCCATCAATTGCATCAAGATATTTCACTGTTAATATATTTTTATCTCTCTTGATAAGTTCTACAACTGCATAGCCGATAGGGTTTACGCGGTTCGGAGACCTGGTGGCAAAAAGTCCGTGTTGTTCTTCATCCCAAGGGGTTATCACCATTAAGCTGTATGATTCTGATTGGTGCAGATAATAAATGATATGGAGATGTGAAAAACCACTAATATCCTTGAGCCCTTCAACAAACTCAGGTAAGATTTCAATTTCGCTTATTGTCTCATCACCCTGATGGGGTGCTTCAGATTTTAATTTATATGGCGAGTGGACAATCCCTATCGGCTTAAGCGTTGAATTTTTCAAATCCATTTTTTTTCAAAATGTTTTTGATTCTAATCATATTTTTATCAAGAATAAATAAATGGGAGGGGCACCCACAATCAGAACTACCAAATCGGTTAATATATTGAAAACCATGTTTAAGAAACTGTTGTGCCATTTTACACTCACGACTTGAACCAATCCAGATTTCTTTTATCTTTATACTTTTATTCGTTAAAAAATAATCAATATGCCAGAAAATTTTTTTATCTTTTGACAGATGTCTTTTTATTCTTTGAAAAATATTTTTCTTCGCCGAACCAAGATAGCTATAATAACCTTTACAAAATTTCAATCCACCAAGTTTGCCTATATAAATTTTTTGAGTTTTTGAATTGTTTATAAACAGGATATAACTCTTTTTATGTCTTATGCTATTTTGACTGTCCACCTTGTTTCTCACTTGGACGCACAATTGAGTCTATTTCTTTGCATATAGCCATAATTACTTTTGCTGAATTTGAATCGGGATATTGTGCAACAATCGGTTTACCATTATCAGTACTTTCTACGATATGGGGGTCCAGTGGGATTCTACCTAAGAAAGGCACACCCAATTCTTTTGCCGCCTTTTCTCCACCACCAGTTTTGAAAATATCTATTTCTTTACCACAATGTGGACACACAAAACCACTCATATTTTCCAATATCCCCAAAATTGGTGTTGAAAGTTGGCGTAAAAAATGGACACACTTTCTTGAATCAAGCAGGGCAATGTCCTGGGGTGTGGTCACAATGATTGCACCGGTCAGATTGCGTATTAATTGAATGACTGATAATGGCTCATCACCGGTGCCCGGTGGTGAATCAACGACCAGATAATCAAGTTTACCCCAGTTTATTTCAGCAAGGAACTGCTTCAATACACTCATCTTCAAAGGACCACGCCAGATTACAGGTGTATCTGCATCCTGCAATAATGAAGCCATTGAAAAGGCAACGAGATTAGAATTAACAGTAAATGGTATTATTCCATCTTCATCCATCATCGGCGGTCTCCCTTCAAACCCGAGCATCTTAGCAACTGAAGGACCATGGATATCCGCATCCAAAATTCCCACTTTGGCTCCAAGTTTACTCAAGCCCGCAGCAAGATTTACCGCCACGAAACTCTTGCCCACACCACCTTTATTTGAAAGGACAAGAATCTTCGCGGTGATCTGCGTCATATTTTTTTCTAAAAGTATTTCTAACCTTTTTAATTCTTCTTCTGGGACTTTCAATTTAGCCTTTCTTTCTTTTTATTTTAAGAAAACAACAATTTTATTCACCCTACAGAAGTTTTCAATAGCGGAAAATGTTTAAACCCATTAGCCATAAATTTCTTCTTTATTGAAAATGATAACCATTATCATTAATATTATAATCAAAAATTTATAACAAATTAAAGGTAAAAATAAAAAAACCCGGCAGCGACCTACTCTCCCGTACCCTTGCGAGCACAGTACCATCGGCCCTGGTGGGCTTAACTTCTCTGTTCGGAATGGGAAGAGGTGTTGCCCCACCGGTATTGCCGCCGGGAATTCTGTTGGTTAAATATTTTTTCATTTAACCATTTTTCAAATTTAAAATGGCGGAAGGAAGTCCAAGTCGCTCGACTGATTAGTACCACTTGGCTCAATGCATTACTGCACTTACACCTGTGGCCTATCAAACCGGTAGTCTACCGGTAGTCTTTAGGTCAACTCAGAGTTGCCCCTGAGTTGAACGGGAGACCTAATCTTGAGGTGGGTTTCCCACTTAGTTGCTTTCAGCGGTTATCCCTTCCGGACTTGGCTACCGAGCGGTGCCATTGGCATGACAACTCGTGCACCAGAGGTCCGTCCATCCTGGTCCTCTCGTACTAAGGACAGCTCCTCTCAAGTCTCCTACGCCCACGGTGGATAGAGTCCGAACTGTCTCACGACGTTCTGAACCCAGCTCACGTACCGCTTTAACGGGCGAACAGACCGACCCTTGGGACCTTGTCCAGCCCCAGGATGCGATGAGCCGACATCGAGGTGCCAAACCGGGCCGTCGATGTGAACTCTCGGGCCCGATCAGCCTGTTATCCCCGGAGTACCTTTTATCCGCTGAGCGATGGCCCTTCCACACGGAACCACCGGATCATTAGGCCCCACTTTCGTGCCTGCTCGGCCTGTCGGCCTCACAGTCAGGCTCCCTTATGCCCTTACACTCCACGTGCGATTACCGACCGCACTGAGGGAACCTTTGGGCACCTCCGTTACATTTTGGGAGGCGACCGCCCCAGTCAAACTGCCCACCTGCCACTGTCTTCCACCTTGCAAGGGCGGAATTAGAACCTCCGACAGAACAAGGGTGGTATTTCACTGACGGCTCCATCCCAACTAGCGTCGGGACTTCATAGCCTCCCACCTATGCTACACATGTCCTGCAAAGATTCAATAGCAAGTTGCAGTAAAGGTTCACGGGGTCTTTTTGTCCTACCGTGGGTAGGCGGCATCTTCACCGCCACTACAGTTTCGCCGGGACCCTTGTTGAGACAGCGCTCCCGTCGTTACACCATTCGTGCAGGACGGAACTTACCCGCCAAGGAATTTCGCTACCTTAGGACCGTTAGAGTTACGGCCGCCGTTTACCAGGGCTTCAGTCGGAAGCTTCACCCTGAGTTGCCCCAGGATTAACTTCCTTCTTTAACCTTCTGGCACCGGGCAGGTGTCAGTCCCTATACTTTGCCTTACGGCTTAGCAGAGACCTGTGTTTTTGTTAAACAGTCGCGAGAGCCCTTTCACTGCGGCCCGCTATTCATCATAGCGGGCACCCCTTCTTCCGAAGTTACGGGGTTAGATTGCCGAGTTCCTTAACAAGGGTTCACCCGAGCACCTGTGGATCTTCACCTCGCCCACGTGTGTTCGTTTCCGGTACGGACACCCATAGTTTCTCCCATAGAGGTTTTTCTCGGCTGAATCTCGAGGCGGGTTTATGGCCTTTTGGGCCTCCCCATCATACTCCAGGGTTAAGAACCTCCGGATTTGCCTGGAAATTCCCCTGAAGTATTTGGACCCTGTATTCCAACACAGGGACCGCCTCTACCATCAGCGTCACCCCATAGGTAGTAACGAAACTATAGATGGTAGCCGAATGTTGACGGCTTTCCCATCACCTACGCCTTTCGGCCTCGGCTAAGGATCCGACTAACCCTGGGTGGATTAACCTTCCCCAGGAACCCTTGGGCTTTCGGTGTCCGGGTTTTTCACCCGGATTATCGCTACTCGTGCCGGCATAATCACTTCCGTTTCGTCGACCCTATCTCGCGATAGAGCTTCAACCTATAACGGAACGCTCCCCTACCCCTCTCAATCTTAATGATTGAGAAGCCACAGCTTCGGTGGTTGGCTTGAGCCCCGGTAAATTTTAGGCGCAAGACCACTCGGCTGGTGAGCTGTTACGCACTCTTTAAATGATGGCTGCCTCTAAGCCAACATCCCAGATGTCTGAGTGACCTCACATCCTTTCCCACTTAGCCAACTCTTAGGGACCTTAGCTGGTGGTCTGGGTTATTCCCCTTTCGGCGATGAAGCTTAGCCCCCACCGCCTCTTTCCTGGACTTTTAAGTAGTAGCATTCGGAGTTTGGTTAGATTTGAACCCCGAAGGGTTCTCTTCTATCCAGTGCTCTACCACTACTACTGAACATCCAAGACTGCCCCTAGAGGCATTTCGGGGAGAACCAGCTATCACCCGGTTTGGTTAGCCTTTCACTCCTACCCACAGTTCATCCGAGGATATTTCAACATCCACCGGTTCGGGCCTCCATTCCGTGTCACCGGAATTTCACCCTGACCATGGGTAGCTCACCGGGTTTCGGGTAATGCCCCAACCTACTAATACGCCCTATTTGGACTCGGTTTCCCTACGCCTCCTCCCAACACTTTCATGCTGGAATTAAGCTAGCAGGTTAGGACAACTCGCCGGCTCATTATGCAAAAGGCACGCAGTCATTCAACACATCTACCCGATTGCTCAGGTAGAGGTCAAACTCCTGCTGATTGTAGGCGCATGGTTTCAGGTTCTATTTCACTCCCCGCCAGGGGTTCTTTTCACCTTTCCCTCACGGTACTGGTGCACTATCGGTCATCCAGGAGTATTTAGCCTTACCCAGTGGTTTGGGCAGATTCACACAGGATAACCTATCCCGTGCTACTTGAGGGTTTAGCCAGTGAAGACCTCTAGGATTTCGCCTACTGGGCTATCACCATCTACGGCTCTCCTTTCCAGGAAGATTCGGCTATTCCGAGGTTTTGTAACTTCACAATCCTCAGGACAGATTGGATTCGGCTAAACCTCACAACCCCGACTGCACAACGCCTGTCCGCTTTAACATGCAGTTCGGTTTGGGCTTTTCCGATTTCGCTCGCCGCTACTTTCGGAATATCTTTTCCTCAGGGTACTGAGATGTTTCACTTCCCCTGGTTTGCCTTCTCCGCCAATGACGGAGAATATCCCGTTTTTCAACGGGATGGGTTTCCCCATTCGGGTATCGCCGGGTCAAAGGATGTTCGCTCCTCACCGGCGCTTATCGCAGCCTACCACGCCCTTCATCGCCTCTGGATGCCAAGGCATCCCCACATGCGCCCTTAGTAACTTGAACCCACGATCCTTCCGCCAATTCTTATAAATTTTCAAAGATCAAAATATGGCTTCACACCATATTGTTAGCAGAACCCATTTTAACGCTTGCTATATAAGAAATGAGTATCTGCTTAGAAAATCTTTTATCCCCCGCAATATATTATATTCAATTATTTAAAAAAGTCAAGGGCAAAAAAGCACGAACGCAATTATAATCAATTTTAAGACAATGTCAATACCTATTTTGTTAAAAATAAATTCTTGCGCCCAGCCCACCTTCAATGTCAAAATCTGTGGATGGCAAGATATTGACCACAGGATATATCTCCAAGAAGATACCGAAACGTGAAATCTTATACTCCGCACCACCACCAAGACGAAGTCCTATATTTAACTCTGTATTATGATCCGGTTCATCTTCTTTGAATTTAAATCTTCCACCAATTCCTATATAAGGAGTTAAGTTTTTTATCTCTCTCTGTTCTCCATTCATATCATCGGTCCACCGCAAAACAGTAGGAAAGAGAAATTGATAATCGCAGGTCAAATGAAGTTTTGGATTGTCTCCCAAAGACCATCCAATATTCGCTGCGAGCGCTGACCTTTGTGTCATTATAAATTTCGCAGTAAACCCAGTTGGACTACCAATTATTATACCAATTCCTAAATGCTGGGCATTGGCAATATTTAAAAGAACAAATATGCCAATAAAAGATAACAGAATAATTTTTCTATTCATATGAATCAATCCTTAAGGGCATTAACAAATAAAATAAATTATCAATATTCTTGGGCTTTATCAGCGAGGCGGTTGATGGTGATGTCAATTGGAAAACAATATCATTTGAGGGGATACGTCTTATGATCTCAAGAAGATACCCTGCATTATACCAGATAGAAATCTTTTCGCCTTCGTAAATACACTGTACCTCTTCTTTGGCTTCGCCAAAATCGGGCGACGATGCCGATAACAATAGATTATCGCCGCCAAAGTCAAACTTTACACTTCTTATGGTTGGACTTGAAACAAGAGAAACTCTTTTTAAAGCACCATCCAGAATTTCTTTCTCAATTGTACAGGTACCAGGAAAGACTTTTGGAATAACACTTTCATAATTTGGATAAGGACCTTCGATGAGTCTTGCAATGATTGCGGTTGAAGAAAATTTCAAACCAATCATTCTTTCTTCAATGAATATGTCTACAGGTTCTTCTGATTGATTTACATCAAGCAGATCAAAGACCTTTGGTGGTACTATTAATTCACCATTTGCAGATTTCAATTCTTTTCTATATAAAGCCAATCGTGCTCCATCGGTTGTAACGATGTTGAGGTTATCATCTTTTATCTGCAACAGAACACCATTCATTGCCCTTCTGCTCACATCTTTTGAGACCATAAATACCGTTGAATCTACCATTTCATTTAATTCACTAATATTTAAAGTTATCCATTTCTGCTTAGGAAAAGATGGAATTTCAGGAAATTCGTTATAATCAAGTGCAGGAATATTAAATTGTGCATTACCGGCATTTATTTGAAGATTCAATTCCTTAAGTTTAAATGATAATTCATCAACATTTGATTCGCGCGCAATCTCAAGAAGTTTTTTTCCTGGCAATAATGCCTTACCTTCTCTTTTAACATCACAACCTATTGATTTTCTTATAAAAATATCAAGGTCTGTTCCTTCTATACTCAAAATGTTATTTTTAACATCTATAATAACATTTTGTAAAACTGTGTGTGTACTCTTAGGTGGAATTAATTTCACAATACTATTAAGCGTTTTCTCAAAATTAATTCTACTGACTTTAAATTCCATTTAAGCCTCCTTATAAGTCAACAAATTTTTTAAATAAAATGAAATATAGTTATTGTTGCTGACTATGTGGATATGTTGATATTTAT
This sequence comes from candidate division WOR-3 bacterium, assembly GCA_039802005.1. NCBI lineage: Bacteria > Pseudomonadati > Caldifarciminota > Caldifarciminota bacterium. The sequence continues at coordinate 53,826 of JBDRVV010000006.1, read as the reverse complement.
TGTATTCTATGAAATTTCTTAACAAAATATATTCTTTTATGTTAATAATCATGTTTATAAATTTTGATAAATTCAAAAAAAATTTATTAAATAAAAATATCAACATTTTATCCACCATTTATCTTTGAATTTATCCGCTCTAATAATCTTGAAAATTCAGGGTCTTTCTCTTTTAAATTATTGATTTTTTCTATAGCATGAATCACCGTGCTGTGATCTTTTCCGCCAAGAAACGCACCAATTTCAGCAAGTGATAAATTCAGTAAGTTACGTAAAAGATACATTGTAACCTGTCTTCCAAGGGCAAGTCTCTGGGTTCGTCTTGTTCCTTTTAAATCTTCATGCGAGCAGCCAAATTCATTACAGATAACCTGAATTATCTTCTCTTTACTCACTTTGTATCCGTTCCCCAAGAGGTCTTTTAATGCCTCCTCAGCAAGTGCCTCATTAATTTCCTGTCCCGAAAGAGATGATATGGCAAGGAGTCTGATGAGACATCCTTCTAATTCTCTGATATTTGATTTTACTCTGGATGCAATATAATATGCGACGTTATTTGGTATTTTTACATTTTCCATATCTGCTTTCTTTTGAAGAATTGCAATCCTTGTTTCAAGATCAGGGGGTTGAATATCCACAACAAGTCCTCCCTGAAATCTTGAAGTAAGACGTTCTTCAAGCGTAGATAGCTCTTTCGGCGGACGGTCTGAAGTCAATACAATCTGTTTCCCCTGAGTATAGAGATAATCAAAGGTATGAAAGATTTCATCCTGAAGACGTTCTTTTCCGTAAATGAACTGAATATCGTCGAGCAATAAAATATCCTTATTTCTATATTTCTTTTTAAAAGATAATTGATCTTTTTTCTGAATTGCATCAATCAATTCATTCATTATATTCTCGGCCTGGGTATAATAGACATTTAAATTTTTGTGCTGCTTGTGAATAAAATTGCCTATTGCCTGCATTAAATGGGTCTTCCCTAAACCTACTCCACCATATAAAAATAGTGGATTGTATGCCTCTCCAGGTGCCTCGGCAACAGCAAGCGCCGCAGCATGGGCAAGTTCATTATTTTTGCCCACGACAAAATTTTCAAAAGTATATCTTTCCTGGAGTTTTGTCACATCATGCGAAAGAATTATTCTTTTCTTCTTGACCACAGGACGATTTGCCTCCTGGTTAGCTGCCTTGAAAGAAAGTCTCATGTTGGCGCCATTGACCGAACCAATCGCCTCTTCAAGAATTTTTGAATAATGCATCGTTATCCAATCAATATGAAAATTGGTCGGCATTTCAACGAGCAAGACATCATCCTTTATCTCAATACCTTTACTCTGGTTAAACCAGGTGGCAAATGACTGCGGATGTATCCGCTCTTTAATATATGCTAATATGTTTTGCCAATATATTTTTGCTTGTTCACCCATATTTAGTTATCCACATTTATCCACAAAGTTATCCACATATTTTTCCTTAAAACTCCTTGAAATTTCATAATGTTTTAATTTTTAGAAAAAATTTTACAAAATAAAAAAATTTAAGCAGGATAAGTTTATCCAAAAGTTAGAAAAAGTCAAGAAAAAATAAATAAATTAAAAAAATTTTTTGGCACAGGATTTGCATTTCTTGAATTTGAAATAGATTTTAACAAAAAACTTCATTGACAAAATGATAAATTCCATTATAATAAATTATGAATGTTATTTATTTTCTTCTTTCCTGCTGCCTTACTGGACAGCCACAGACGAAATTCGTTGAAATTGGAATGGCAAGTTATTACAGTGATTCTTTTCATGGAAAAAAAACAGCATCGGGAGAAATTTACGATAAATGGGACTATACCTGTGCACACAGAACGCTCCCTTTTGGTACAAAACTGAAGGTCATTAATTTAGAAAATAAAAAGAGCGTAGTTGTAAAAGTCAATGATAGAGGTCCCCAGAAACGGGATAGAATTGTTGACCTATCTTACGCTGCCGCGCGGGACATAGATATGATAACAAAGGGTATTGTTAAAGTCAAAATAGAGATTATCAGATGATTCGCATCAATGCTCATGCAAAGATAAATATAGGACTAACAATACTCAACAAGAGAGATGATGGCTATCACAATATTGAAACAACATTATCCACAATTTCGTTGAGTGATAAAATTCTGCTTGAAAAAATTGAAAAAGGAATTGAGTTAATATCTCCGGGATTGAAAATTCCTGTTGAAGACAATCTATGTTATAAAGCGGCACAGTTATTTTTAAAAACTTATGATATTGATGAGGGCATAAAGATAACACTTCAGAAAAATATTCCAATTGGTGGAGGGTTAGGTGGAGGTTCATCAGATGCAGCCGGGGTATTGAAAGGTATGTGTGAGGTCTTTAATTTGAATATTCCGGATGAAGAGTTAATGAAATTAGGCAGGGAATTAGGTTGTGATGTTCCGTTTTTTATAAAAGGTGGTGCAGCGATTGCCCGGGGTGTTGGGGATGAGTTAAAATTTTTTAAACTTCCCAAAATGCTTTTAGTAATATATTATCCTGGTTATCAAGTTTCAACAAAATGGGCATACGAAGAATATAATAAAACAATGTTGACAACAGGTATGGAAGTGGATAATATATTAATGCAAAAAAAGAAAAAAAATAGAGTTGGGCTAAATATAGTAAATGATTTTGAGAAGGTTGTTTTCAAAGCACATCCTGATTTAATGGATGTAAAGGCGAATTTATTGGGGGCTGGTGCATATATGGTTTCTTTATCTGGTAGTGGGTCTTGCCTTTATGCAGTCGTAGATGAGAAGAATGTAAAGAAAAATGTTATAAAATATTTATCCAGTATTGGCGCAATGTATTTTGAGACAGAAACGATATAGAAATAGGTTTGTGTTTCGTGGTTTTATGGCGTAGCAGCCAGTACGGTCTTTGGGCATAGTTTTATGGTTAAAAATACCATAGACTTAAAATCTATTATCATACCGGCATCAATGCCCTATAACTGATAACTATTTTTATTGGGGCGTCGTCTAATGGCAGGACCCAGGATTTTGGATCCTGTTGCGGAGGTTCGACTCCTCCCGCCCCAGATTTGATGAGAAGGTGCACAAGGGATAAGGATAAAGGGGGTTGATTGGATAAAATAATGTTATTTTCGGGAAATTCAAATAGCGAATTGACTAAAGAAATAGCAAAGATTATTAATATTCCTTTAAGCAAGAGCACGGTAACTAAATTCGCTGATGGTGAATTGAAGGTCAAAATAGAAGAAAATATTAGAGGACAAGATGTTTTTATCGTTCAATCAACAAATCCACCCGCAGAAAATTTATTAGAACTCTTACTCTTTCTTGATGCTGCAAAGAGGGCATCGGCAGAAAGGATAACAGCAGTTATTCCATATTACGGCTATGCCCGCCAGGATCGCAAGGATGAACCAAGGGTGCCAATTTCTGCAAAGTTGATTGCGGATTTACTTGCCACGAGTGGTGCAAAAAGGGTTTTAACTATCGACCTGCATGCCGAACAAATCCAGGGATTTTTTAATATTCCAGTGGACCATCTTTATGCCGCACCTGTATTTATTGATTATTATAACGAGAAAGGCATTGAAAACTATGTAGTTGTTTCTCCAGATGCAGGAAGGGTAAATAGAGTCCGTGCCTTTGCCCGTCGCTTGGGAAAAAATGTTCCAATTGCAATAATTGATAAAAGACGGACTGGACCGAATCAGTCAAATGTTATCAATGTTATTGGGGATGTAAAGGGTAAAAACGCAATAATATATGATGATATGATTGACACAGGTGGTACAATAGTTGATGCTGCAGAGGCACTGTCCAATAAGGGAGTCAAAGAGATATATGTTTGCGCGGTTCATGGACTCTTTTCCCGAAACGCAATAGAAAAGATTGAAAAATCTCCAATAAAAGAAGTTGCAATAACCAATACGCTTAAAATTGCCCGAGAGAAGATAGTGGGGAAATTGAAGATACTTTCTATTGCCTATCTTCTTGCTGAGGCAATAAAAAGAATTCATCATAACGAATCAATAAGTTCATTATTTAAGGAGGTAGCAGAATGAAAATGGAACTTGAAGCCTATATATATGAACCCCAGAAAAAGGGTGATGTGAGAAGAATGAGAATGGAAGGAAAGATTCCGGGTGTTTTATATGGGCACAAAGAAAAGAGCAAAAGAATTTATGTGTTAAAAAAGGAATTTGAAAAAATTCTTGAAACACTTAGAAAGGAAACAGTTACTATCGACTTAAAGTTAAAAGAAAAAACCTATTCCTGTCTTATTAAATCCATTCAGCATAATCCAATAGATGGAAGTTTATTACATATTGATTTCCAGCATATAAGCAAAAAAGAAAAGATAAAGACAACAATCCCAATACACTTAGTCGGTGAGGCACCGGGTGTAAAGAAAGGCGGTCTTCTCGACCAACACCTATATGAAGTTGTTATTCGCTGCTTGCCTGACCATATGCCTTCCCATATTGATGTGGACATTTCAAGTCTGGATATAGGAAAGACGATTCATTTAAAAGACATAACGATTCCCAATATTGAATTTGAAATAAAACCAGAGACGCCGATTGTTTCAATTCTTGCACCGAAGGTTGAAAAGGCGGCTCCGACACCAGCCGCAGCACCAGCTGAAGGAGCGGCAGAAGAAGCAAAAGAGGAAAAACCCAAAGAAGAAAAAGGTAAAGAAGAAAAACCGACAAAGGAAGTCCAGAAAGAAAAAAAGGAATAGGCTAAATAGAATATTAAATGATAATTTTCGGCCTGGGAAACCCAGGTTTAAATTATAAATGGACACGGCATAATGTAGGTTTCATATTTATTGATCGTCTGGCAAAAAAATTCAAGAAGAAATTTTTCCGTTATCCTGAATACAAAAAGGCAAAGATAGTTGTAGAGAAAAAAGAGATATTACTGATAAAACCGCTTCTGTTTATGAATCGCTCAGGCATAGTTGTTTCTCATATCCTGGAGAAACAATGCGATGAATTTGTAGTTATTCTTGATGATATCAATCTCCCACTGGGCAGAATGAGATTTCGTGCAAAAGGTAGTGATGGTGGACACCTTGGTTTAAGATCTATCATTGAGGCATTAAATACCGAAGATTTTCCAAGATTACGAATCGGCGTTGCAAATCAGGAAATTATTGAGCGAAAGATTGATTCGGCTGATTTTGTTTTGAGTCCATTTAGAAGGGCTGAGAAGAAGATTCTTATTAATGTTATTGAAAAGGCAATCGAGGGTATTGAGATTTTTATAACTCAAGGAGCTGAAAAAGCACAGAATTTTATAAATGCCTTCAGATTTACTGAAAGCTAATTTATCTTTTATGCATAATAAAATGGCGGTTTTGCGCGAGGAAAATTTTTGGACTACATTATTTTTGTAAAAATTATTTATTATGCTGGGCGTTTCCGCCCCACATATACCATCCATCATCATTTTTATCGCCGGTTTTAATACCATACAGATTTCCATTATCACAGGAAACAAAGACATAACCATTTGCCACAGCTGGTTGAAAACTTATCGCTCCATCTACCTTTTCTTTCCACAGCAGTTTTCCATTCTCTTCGCGCAGGCAGAATAGCTCACCACTTCCTGAACAGACAAAAAGTTTTGAGTTAGCATAGGATGGGGGCGTAAATACCCTGCCTCCTATACTCTCTTCAGACAATTTATCATATTTTTGTGACCACCTGACCTTTCCTGTATTAATGTCAATGCTGAGTATCTCATTCCCCATGGTATTATAAGAGTAAATATCGCGTACAAATGGCCGCGACCCCTGATATGCCCAGCAGCCCACAACCGAACCCTGTCCAACATTTTCTTTTGCCTGTTCTATTTTCGCTGTACTTGGTGCTGAACCGAACCCGACACTGGCATCAAGTTCTGTCTGAACCTTTCTATTTGCTGATTGTCTGCCATAAACAAGATATTCAGCAGTCCTTTTTGCCCAAAGTTCCTGTTGTTGTTGGTTTCCATTATTTTGATCCAGCGTGGCAATACCTTCATATTGTTTTATTGAATCTTTTCCAACTTTTTTTGCCTCGCGCAGACTGACAAATATTCTGTCGTTGTATACTGTCGGTGCGCTGGTAGCGTTCTTTTTCTGTGACCATATCAGTTTCCCATTGGTTTTGTCGTATCTATAAACAGTCCCATCAAAACATGTTATATAAACTGAATTTTTGTAAATAATGGGTGCTGATATCAAATCTCCTGCAATTGTGGAATTCCATACTTCTTTACCGGTTTTTAATTTCATACAGGCAAGGTGATGTGAACCATCCTGCCCCGGATATGCCATATAAACATTTTCTTCATCTGCTGCGGGTTGACTCATCAATGGGTCACCCAACCATTTTTCCCACACCTTTTCACCGGTCTTTGCTTTTAGAACATAAATAATGCAGGATTCAGTATTAAAAATCACATAGCCATTTATCACCACTGCTGCAGTTGGCCCATCATCACCTGTTTTAAATTTCCAAACCAATTTGCCCGTCTCCGCATTCAATGCATAAAACTCATAACTGCCATATCCACCACCTAAAAATATTAACCCATTTTCATAAGCAACTGTTGCCAATGGCAGGTTCCCCGGAATTCTAACCTTCCATGCCTTATGACCACCGGGTAATGTAATATTCTCCGGATTGATACCAGAGGACTCTAAGTCTCGATTCTGTAATACTGCTTCCTCTGCATTAAATGCCTTTTTCTGCACCTCTTCAATTTGTGCAAAACCCATATACAAAAAAATCGTTAAACAAAAAGTCCATCTTAAACCCATTTTTGCCTCCCAGTAGATATATACAATAATGATAACTAAATATTCCACATAATCAAGAGGAAATAACGAATAATTAGTTATATCCTTGACAGATTTTAATATCTGATTATACTTATGTATGGACAATGATAAGCCCTTTAAGCTTGATCTTGATGAGATTATACGAACCCTGAGTTCTGTGGCGATGACCCTTCGGGAGAATCCAAAAAAGGCATTGAAATCCTTAAGAAAAATAGGGAAAGACATTGATAGGCAGATTCCATATCGCGACGGTCATATCCTCAGGGTTACGGAATATTCACTTGCAATTGCCGAAGAATTAGGATTCACTGAAGAAGAAAAAGTTGTCCTGGAAGTTGCAGCACTGTTACACGATTTTGGGAAGATTGGAATAGACGAAAGTATATTATTAAAGCCAAGAAAATTAAGTGAACAGGAGAAAGAAGAAGTAGATATGCATGTGATGCGCGGTTATTATATGCTTGCAGGTTTTAATGAACTTATTGAAGCCCTCGGTGGTGTAAAACATCACCATGAGCATTACAATGGTTCTGGTTATCCAGAAGGATTGAAAAAAGGGGAAATACCCATTATCGCAAGAATAATTGCTGTTGCGGATGCGTACGACGCAATGACCTCAAAGAGACCCTACCGAAATGCAATGTCTAAAGAAGAAGCAATAAGAGAATTGAAGGCAAATGCCGGAACACAATTTGACCCGGCAATCGTCAGAATATTTATTAAGTATATTACAAAAAAGAAATAAATATATTGTGATATATTTTAAGGTGTGAGTATATATCCTGTGAAGGTTAAAACAGCATTTCCGCCAACCTTGACTCTGAATATTTGGTCACGACTGCATTCAACGTGAACGTATACCTTCCCCTGGCGGTTTTGTAAATAACCTTGCTCCACAATTATCCTTGAAAAATTACTCGGTTCAATTAGATTTTTTCTTATCAGATAACATCCTACGCTTCCTGCTGCTGCTCCTGAAATTGGGTCTTCATTAATACCTACCACCGGCGCAAAGTGCCTCATAAATACAGTATCACCGGGTTCAAATGTTTCCATACAGAATGCAATGATACCGTGTATACCAAGGCGGACACAAAAGTTGTTCATAAATGTAAAATCGGGCTTTAGATTTCTCATTATTTCAAGTGATTTTATAGGAACAATCAGGTCATAATAACCTGTTGAAATAATATCAAAAGGTAGATTAGCAGCAAGAAGGTCATGTTGACTGATACCAAGGATCCTTGATAGCTGAACCGGATTGACTTCAATATCAAGGTAGTTAGGTTTTGCAAGTGTCATTGTTGCCCTTGTGACTTTATTATCCTTTACCCTCAATTCAACCTGCTGAATGCCCGATTTTGTTCTTTGTCTTATTATTGTGTCGGGTTCTTGTAAATTCAATATGTTTTCGCCACTCAAGGCAAAATAGGCAGCGATTGAGGCATGTCCGGAGAAATTTATTTCTCCAGAGCCCGTGAAAAATCTTAAATAAATATCTGCTTCATGGGTTGATTCGGTGAGAACAAATGCCGTATCAGAGACTGGGTTCAAATCACTGGCAAGTAATTTTAAATTTTCTTCATTGACATCGTCCACGCCCATAACAACCCATGCTGGATTTCCTGTATATGGGTTTGAGGTGAATACACTTAATCTTTTTGCCTTAACCCATTTTGCCATATTAAAATGATACACAAATTTTAATATTTGTCAAGCATTGTATAGAGATTATGCTTGACAGGGATGGGAATATTTATATACTTAAGTATTAAACGGATTATTTTTTAAATAATAGGTGAAAATAATGAAAATAATCAGCCGTCGAAATTTTTTAAAAATAAGTGCTGGTGTTGTTGCAAGTTTAGCACTGCCAGTGAAAATTTTTGCAAGCAATGGGAAAAATTCAGTCAGACCAATGATTGGTGTTGCACGCGGAAACAAGGGTAAACTTGTAAAGGCAGCGGTTGATGCGATAGGTGGTATAGAAAAATTTATTAAGCCTGAAGAAAGAGTGCTTATTAAACCGAATATTTCTTTTTCTGCCAATGCCGAGTGTGGGGCAACGACGAGTGTTGAGATAATAAAACAGGTCGTTGAACTCTGCCTTGAAGCAGGTGCATCAAAGATCGTTATTATTGATTATCCGCTGGCCAATGCTGAAATATGTATTGAAAAAAGCAGGGTTAGAGAGGCAATTGTGGATTCAAACAAAGTTAATTTATTGATGCTAAATAAAGAACGCCAATTTATTGAGATTGAAGTGCCAGGCGGCAAGGAACTGAAAACCATCAAGATTGCCCGGGAACTGCAGAAAGTAGATAAATTTATCAACCTTCCTACAGCAAAATCACACTCGGCAACCGGGGTGAGTCTGGGAATAAAAAACTTGATGGGACTTATCTGGGACCGAAGTTATTTGCATCGGGTTGACCTTCATCGGGCAATTGCTGAACTTGGACTGGTATTTAAACCCGACCTTACAATCGTTGATGCAACCAGGGTTCTGACGAGTGGCGGACCGGGTGGTCCAGGTAAGACGGTGATATTAAATACCGTTATTGCGGGTGCAGATATGGTTGCGGTTGATTCTTATACCGTAGGCATAAGTCAGTGGTACAATAAATCGTTTACCGGTAAGAATGTAAAACACATCGCCTATGCTTATGAGCTCGGACTCGGTGAGATTGATACAGAAAAAATGGTGATTAAGGAGGTTAGTGTATAAAGAAGCACCGCGCACTTAGATTATCCATTCAGTTAATCTTTTTGTTATTTTTTGTCTTTCTGTTCTTCAAAATTCATTACGGCTCAAAGATTCATTTTCAATATTTTTATTATTTTGACCCTTTAATATTTTTTATTATCAGCATTTCAACCCGCATATTGCTCAGTCCATACCTTTTTTCCCTTATTCTAATTTTTTTAACACTCATTTTTGGCAGATTTTTCTGCGGTTTTATTTGTCCGTTAGGGACAGTAATTGATTTATCCGGAATGCTCATTAAACCACAAAAATTGTTGATTATACAAAATAAACTCAAAAAATTCAAATATCTAATACTGATATTTATAATTACAGCGGCGGTTCTCGGTTTTTCTTTTATTCAATATTTTGACCCAATTGTGATATTTGAAAGAACTCTTTTGTTGATTGTATTTCCTGTCATTTCATTTTTTGTCGGCATTTTTACTCTAAAGGCTTCTTTTGCTTATACCGAAAGATTGTTTGCCATTTTATTTTTCGCAATAATACTCGGGCTGAATTTTTTTTCAAAAAGATTCTGGTGTCAGAATATCTGCCCATTGGGTGGATTATTCGCCTTCTTTGCAAAATTCTCATTATTTAAGTTTATCTTTGGTGATGGGTGTAAGCAATGTGCTTTATGCGAAAAGATCTGCCCGACCCGTGCGATAGATTCAAAAAATGAGACGATTGACACAGGCGAATGTATTATCTGCCTTAACTGTATCTATGAGTGTCCGGAAAATGTAATTAAATATAAAATAAGATTTACACAACCTGAATTTGATATTAAGAAACGTCAGGTAATCTTCTCTATCGGCAGTGCTTTTGTCCTTGCACCATTATTGCGTTCAGTTCATCATCAAAAAATTGAAGGAAGATTGATCCGTCCGCCCGGCTCAATTCCTGAATCAGAATTTTTAAGTAGATGCTTGCATTGTGGCAGGTGTATGAAGGTATGTCCCACGAATGGACTCCAGCCCTGTCTTTTTGAATCAGGCATTCTGGGGCTCTGGACACCAAGACTCGTGCCGCGCATTGGTGCCTGTGAAAAAAATTGTAATATGTGCGGCAAGGTTTGTCCGACTTCGGCAATAAGGAATTTATCTTTGAAAGAAAAGAGTTATGCGAAGATCGGGACTGCAATTATTGACAAGGCGAGGTGTATTGCATGGGAACAAAACAAGGCCTGTTTGATATGTGATGAAGCCTGCCAGTATAATGCAATTAAGATGATTAATGAAACAATCTATGGAATTTCTTTAAGCAGGCCCGTGGTGGACGAAAGAATATGCACAGGCTGTGGTATGTGTGAAAATCGCTGCCCGGTTGAAGGAACCGCTGCGATACAGGTATATTCCATTGGCGAAGAAAGGAAGCAATCTGGTTCTTATATCACTGAAGAAAAAGAAAAATTGCGGAGTTGTGAAGAAAAAGAGGAAGACATCCCTTCGGGGTTTATGATTAAGTGAAAGAAATTCCAACTAATTATTTTTTTAATATCTGGATTCTATCAAAATATACTGCGCCCCCTGCGCCGTATTCGGTGGATAGGGCAAAGGTGTCAGAAATTGATTCCTCTGCCGCAGGAACATTATCAGCAATCTTCTGTTCGTTTATCCAGACATCCATTAACAGATTATCATAATCAAGGTGCACTTTTACATTATACCACAGATTTTTTTGCCACTTATATCCGGTTGGTTGTGGATCAACACCCCGCACATACACCAGACTATCGTTGAAATCAAAAAGAACACCGTTATATATCGTACCCAGTGTGGGGCTCAATTTTACAAAAAATCCTGCAAGCGCACCGGCTGGGCTCGTCTCCGGAATCATTAAGGCATATTCATAAGTAAGTTTATGCAATTTTTTTAAATCAAGTTCAATGCCATCAGTTCTTACCCACTGTGAAGAGCCACAAAGTCGGAAACTCTTAAATCCATCATAGGAAAAAAGTGAATCAACATAGGTACTTTCACCGATTCCGGGCCAGATTTGAAACCAGTATTGGGAAGGGTAATTGTGAATATAATAAAATTCAAAATCATCATAAAAGAGCAGAATATTATAGACCATTACTGAGATTGTTTCGGAGTATATATAATTCCCGTTTTCAAGTTCAGCCTTTGCATATATCGTATGAATTGAACTATCAGGAAGGGGAATTGTATTCCATAAATATGAATACGGTGCTTCTTCAAAAAATTTTACAAGGGAATCATCAATAAAAAATCCTACACTCCATATATCTTCCCCATTCATTACCTGCGCTGTTATTTCTACAATGCCTTCAACGACTGCCCCGTCTTTGGGATTGGTGATATCAATTAGTGGTGTTTTTTTTCCGCAATCTGCGAAGAAATTTATCACTGTAAAAAGTATTATTTTCAATAAATGGCAGACAGAGTTCTTCACATAAACCTCTTATAATTTTATTTTCCATTTGGCAAAAGTCAAGGTTAAATAAAGCAAATCTAACAAGTTTTTAGCCTTAATTTTTTCCAGTGTTGCGAATTTAAGTTTCAAAAACCGGAAAGGAAGCAGTTTTTTATCTGTCTCCTCTCCACATTTTTCAATATTAAAAGTTAGTTCTTGATTTTTTCCATTTAATAATCCCCTGTTATCCCCCTTTACAAAAGGGGGAAAGAGGGGGATTGAAATTGTGATTCCATACATATCTGTGAAAAGTGGTTACAACAGAAAAAAATACATAATGACATATGGTATGAAAACTTAATATCTCAAGAGACTAAGATATGGAGAGGACTCAGGATTTTTGCCTCTTGAGTTTTCTATGAAAATAGATATAATATATACGAAGGAGGTTACAATGGCTATGTTTTTAATAACATTACCGCCAATGCCTAAAGATCAGGTATTGTCAAGCTGATCACAGGTTATAAATGCTTCCGTGGGAAGCAACGCAAAGATGGATCGGGCTTATATAGACGATAAAACAGGACAGGCAATCTGTTGCTGGAATGCACCAGATGAGAAGACGATACAAGATATCTTTAAGAAGGCTCAGGTTAAGCCCGAATCAATAAAATCCGTAACAGTGTATAACGGATAACATAAAACCGGCGTGTGTATTAATGCACACGCCGGGTTAAACTATCCACCCAATTCCAAAATCGTAGCAGATTTTTCTGTCAGAAAATGTTGATTTTTGCTATTATCTGTTTCCTGTTTCTGCAGAGCCGAAGAGGATTATCTTTTCTTTTACCACCTTTTTTATCAATTCCCGAGTGTAACCAAGAATCTTTCTCGGGTCAAATTCTTGGGGATTTTTGATTAAAAATTCACGAATCCCTGCAGTGAATGCAATTCTGATATCAGTATCAACATTTATCTTCGCTATCCCATTTTTGATTGCTTCTTTTATTAAACGGTCGGGCACGCCACTCGTCTTTTCTATTTTTGCTCCGAATCTATTTGCGTAATTAACCCATTTTGGCTTTACCCCAGATGCACCATGCAGAACCAATGGAATTTTTACTTTTTCAGCGATTTCCTTAAGAATATCTATACGTAATTTTGGTCTACCTTTGAATTTATATGCACCGTGAGATGTACCAATAGCAACCGCCAGAGCATCACAACCAGTCTCTTTCGTAAAAATCCTTGCCTCTTCAGGATTTGTATAAATATTTTTTTCTACTTCTATATCATCCTCTATCCCGGCGAGTCTTCCAATTTCCGCTTCTACTGAAGCATTTTTCTTATGTGCATACTCTACCACTTTTTTTGTAAGTTTCAAATTCTCCTTAAAAGGTAGATATGAGCCATCTATCATTACGGATGTGAAACCAGCATCTATACACCTTTTTGCAATATCAAAGTTCTTCCCATGGTCAAGATGGAGAACAATTGGGATTTTTGACTCTTCAGCAAGACTGCTGACGATCCCTACGAGCATTTTCATACCCGCATAATTTATCGCCTTTTCACTTACACCAATGATAACCGGTGAATTCAGTTCTTCTGCAGTTGTAATTATTGCCTGAGTTATTTCAAGATTTGATGTATTAAAATGTCCAATCCCATAATTGTGCTTTCTTGCTTTTGGTAATATTTCATTTAAGGTAACGAGCATAACTATTTTCTTTTTATGTTCATTTCATTATAAAATTTTATAGCAAGATTCTTATATTTTTTTGCTGTTTGAATTTCGCCAATTCGGTAGAGAAAGTGTGCATATTCATAATAAATATCTGCCAGGAGTTTTTTTATCTTTGATTTCTGAGATAATTCTATTGCTGCGAGAAAAGCTTCTTTAGCCTTTTCTTTATCGATCTCTGCATATACCCGTGCTTGATTGAATAAACAATTTATCTTTAATTCCATGGAATGGGTTGCTTCGGCAAGACTTAACGATGAATTTAAAATTTTTAGCGCCTCTTCTAAGTTATTGTCTTTAAATCTGATCAAAGCAATTGTGTTCAATACCATACCAAGGGCATTTTTATTCCCAATAGATTCAAAAAAATTCTTTGCTTCATTTGAGTATTTATATGCCAGTTTCAGTTTGCCAATTTCAGCATATACATATCCGAGATTATAGGATGCGGATGCAATCCCTCTTTTATCACCTATCCTCTGACTAATTTTTAGAAATTTTTTAAACAGCGCCACAGCCTTATTATATTCAAACTTATTCATTAAAACTTCTCCTAAATTGCCATATGCGATTGCAATCCCTCTTTTGTCACCGAGTTCCTCAGAGATTTTTAGATAGTTTTCAAAAAACTTTAACGCCCTTTCATAATCACCCATATTGAAGTAGATAATGCCCATATTATTTGATGCCATGCCAATACTTGATTTATCACGCAGATCTTGTGATATTTCGAGAAATTTTTGATATAAATCAAGGGCGGTAGAATTATCACCGATATGTTGATAGACATTTCCCAGATTGCAGTATGCAACACCAATGCCTCTCTTATCTCCTAATTCTTCTGTAATCTTAAGGTTTACCGTGAAAGAATCTATAGCCTTTTCATAATTTCCCTGGGCTTTGAATACCGTGCCCATAACATTATATGCATTTACTTTGCCCCTTAAATCTCCGGTATCTTCAGCGATACTAATTGCTTCTTTACATAATTTAAGTGCTTTTTCGAAATCGCCTTTCACGCAATATATCACAGAAAGATGATTATATGCCTTGGTCAATGCTTGCTTTAATTCAATTTTAAACTTCCAATCCTTGATTTTTGTGATGATTTTAATTGCCTCAAGTCCCTTGCTTTCGGCTATTTCCATTTTTCCTTTAATCCGATAAAGCCAGCATTCAAGATTTCTGATATTTGATAACTCAAGCAATACTGATAAATTTGATTTTTCTTTTAGTGATTTTAAATATTCATAAGCCCGTGATAACAGTTCTAATCCTTTATCATAATCTCCCTGATTTGCAATGATGTTTGCACGATGCCTTAAGCTCCTGGCTTTAACCACCAAATCTTCTCCTGCATAGCTTTCCATCTTATAATACGCATTCAAGGCATTTTCATAATCGCCAATTAATTCATAAATCGTTCCAAGTTTTTCAAAAATTCTTGTGGTTATGTGAGGCATTCCATCAGGAATCATTGTTAAACACTTTTTGTATAATTCAATTGCTGAACTATTCAGATAAAGTTCTTTTTTCTGGTCTCCTGCCTTTTCCAGATATTCGAGTGCTTTCATAATTTCCCCGCCGAGATAGAAGTGGTGGGCAAGGGCATCAAAATATTCTTCAATCGTGAGATTGAAGATCTTTTCTATAATAAAACCAACTTTCTGATGATATTCTCTTCTTTGTTTTTTTAACAAAGAATTATATACAGCATCCCGCATGATACTGTGAGTAAAAGCATACTTTTCATCTTCTGAAGAATCTTTATCCCCAGTTACTTTAAATATATTTTGCTGGACAATATAGGCAAGATTCTGTTTAAGTCTCTCTTTTCCGGGGATCAAGGCATTGAGAATTTTAAAAGAAAATTCTTCTCCTATTACGGAAGCGATATCAACGATATATCGTAATTCAGCTGATAACTTGTCAATTTTTGTCATAATGAGCTCATCAAGGCTGCGCGGCAGTGTAAGTGTTAAATCTCCTTTTAAGATAGCAGTACCATCTTTTATTTGTATCATATTGTTGCTAACAAGATTTAAAGCGAGCTCACTTATATAAAATGGTATGGCGCCTGATTTTTTAAGAAGGAGTGCAAATAAGTAACTGTCAATTTTTTCACAGCGTAATATCTTCTTTAAAAGCACAGTCGTTTCATCAATCCCCAGCGGTTTTAGTGTTATGGTGTTAAAATAAGGAAGCCGACTTATCTTGCCTATATCAAAGGTGGGACGATAAAGGGTGATAAGCATAACTGGTTTATATCCTATTGATCCAGCAATATTATGAATAAAATCTATTGTTTCCTTATCAATCCAATGGCAGTCATCAAAGATCATCAACAGAGGTTTGGACCTGGATAATTTCACAAAAAGTAAGTTAATAGCTTCAAGCAATAATCTGATTCGGTCTTCACTCTGCATTGATTCAATCTGCATCCGCTCAGATCTTGTTAAATCTGCAGAAAGAAAATATTTAAAATATGGAATCTTTACCTTCAAGATAGCATCATCACTACTTTCAATGAATTTGGTAATCCGCCGTGTAATCATTGCAGGTGTATCGTTGTCGTTTATTCCGAAAATCTTTTTCGAGACTTCCTTTAGAACAAAATAAGGGGAATTTATATGATACTCTATCCCTTTGCCTTCGGTGATAAATACATTTTTTTCTAACTGCCTTTTGAATTCATAAACGAGTTTAGTTTTACCAATTCCTGCCTCGCCAATTATCGCCACAACGCGCCCTCTGCCTGCATTCACTTCCTGAAATATTTTATTGAGAAGATTCATTTCTTCTACCCTGCCAATCAACGGGATTTCTTGAATTTTTCTCTGTCCATATTTTAATCGCACTCGCAGTGGAGTATAGACCAGAATTTTTTCTTTTTTACCTTTGACTGAAATCTTCTTGAGTTTCTTATAAAGGATTTCTCGATTGGTATATTTATAAATTTCTTCACTTACATATATTTTTCCTCTGGGTGCAGCAACCTGAAGCCTTTGTGCAATATTTACTGTATCCCCCATAACTGTATATCCACCCGGCCTTCCCAGGTCACCGGTAGCGACCAATCCATAATTAATACCAATGGAAAGTGATAAATTTTGCTTTTTTTCAGAATTAAATACCTTGATTTCTTTTAATAAGTCAAGGCTGGCAAGGACTGCCCGTAGTGGATCGTCTTCGTGAGCAAGGGGCGCACCAAAAAGCGCCATTACACAATCACCTATGAACTTATCTACAAAACCTTCATATTTTTGAATAATCAATGCCAAACGCTGGAGGCACTGGTCAATAAGGTCTTTTACTTCTTCCGGATCCATTTTGTCAGCCAGAGGCGTAAATCCTGATATATCGGCAAAAATCACCGCTACAGGCCTGCGCTGCCCTGTTGTTTTAAGCAATTGCAGTCCGCAACGGCTACAAAAATTTGCGGTATCAGGATTATTATATCCACATCTTGGGCAATTCATCGCCCTCCCAGCGCTTTCAATTCATTAACTTCGCTCATTAAAAGATTGATCTTATTATCCAATTCAGACCCCTTCAAATAAGGAATTGTTTTTAATGTCTTCTCAACATATTCAACGAGTGCAATTCCTTCATCGATATGTGTCTGGCTTGTAATTTTTTTTCGTGCCTGCTTGAGTATTGTTTCAAGATAGTCAATAGATAATGGTAGTATCATTCTCGGTGATTTTTTAACTTCATAGAGATAAAGATTGCCGTTGTTATTGTTCAACTTACCATCATAAAGAAAATAGAATCCAACAGCATTTATAGTATCAGGGGCTGGAATTACTGCATCAAAATGTGTAGCATATGACTGGGCAATAACAGAGTCCCATTTTGCATCTCCAAAACTGTAGTAGAGAATTATTTGCTGAGCAGGCGTTTCTAATTTTATTCGAACCAGAAGGTTTGGAGAATCTTTTAAAAAATACAGATTTAACTGGGCAATAAAAGATATTAATATTAAACTCATAAAACCTCCTTTAATTCCTTTGCCATCACATAGGCATCTGTGCCATCAAGATAATAGTTTTTTCTTATCTGTATAATACGGTAACCAAATTTTTTATAAAAATTAATTGCATTCAGGTTGTTCACCCTTACTTCAAGATAAGCATATATACAATTCCTTTCTATTCCTAATTTTTCTAATTCTGAAAGGAGTTGTTTACCTATACCCTGATGATGATATCTGGGATCAACTGCGATATTTGTAATGTGTAACTCATCTGCCACACAATCAGCAAGTGCATATCCTTTAACTTCGCCATTGGTATCAGCAATCAGGGCAATAGTATTATGCTTGTGCAGATCATTTTCAAAGAATGATTTGGGCCAAGGATTGGGGAATACCTGACACTCAATCTTATATACATGGTCAATGTCAGTAAATTTCATAGCCCTTATTATACAATTCATTTTCTTCCTTTTAATTCTGCTGAACTCTTTTTTATATAATAAGGCTCAAGATTGTCTGGATCATCAAAATAACCCAATTTTATTTTATTAAGTGCGGCATAAACAACTTTGGACGACGAAGGATAAAAGAAATGCGAATCTGTAATATACAGATTTTTTTTCATAACTCCTGCCATTTTAAATCCTGTTAATACTTTAACCCCGGGTCCAATGGCAAACACTTTTTTATCCTTAAAATGCTGATTAATATAGTGCATAAATTCACTCGGACTGCAAACAATATCATTGCTGATCTTTGTTTTTTGATTATAAAATGCTACAAAAATTTCTCCCTGGAATGCTTCCATGACAGTCGCACAGATAACACCTTTTTCTTTTTTTATAAAATCAAAGGACAAAAACGGCTGGGCAATAACATCCAGAGTATTGACTCCACATAAGGGAATATTTCTACTGAAATTTAATCCCTTAGCAAGGGCAAGTCCAACCCTTAAGGAAGTAAACATGCCAGGACCGATACTAAGGGCGATTGCATGTATCGATTCGTTATCCGTATATTCCATTAATTCCTGTAATGCAAAAAAGAGACCAGCATCTTTTGTCTCTTTACTAAAAGTCCGCTCCCGATTTAACTCGTAAAGAAGTTTATTATCATCAAAAATACAAAAAGAAAAGATGGTGGTTGATGTATCAATTCCTAAGATCCTCAATTGTAATCTCCCTTTTGTTGTTTTTTAAAACCTTGAAACATATATATATCCCATTAATGCTACGTGCTAAAAATTGAGGTAATCGGTCTGCCCATTCAATAATCGTTATGCCATCATTTATGTAGTATTCTTCCAATGGAAGCAAGGAAAAGTCAGACTCTTTTAGACGATAGAGGTCTATATGGCTGACCTTAAATTTCCCTTTGTATTCAGATACAATGACGAAGCTTGGACTCGTCACGGGTTCTTTAATTCCAAGTCCAATGCAGATTCCTTTGGTAAAAGTAGTCTTACCGCTACCAAGCTCTCCAGCAAGAAATAGAATATCCTTTGGCTTTAATTCACGAGCAAATTTCTTTGCCAGGGCAATTGTTTCTCTTGATGTTTTGGTAAAATATCTTTTAATTTTAGACATTTTGCCTGTAGAGCTGATAAATTCCAAAAAATGTTAAATCATTATCATACCTGTCTATTACAGATATTAAAGAACTAAATCTTTTTGCCCATCCACCCGTAACGATTACTTTAAAATCCCTTTTATAAGTTTCTTTTATCTTAGTTATAAATCCTTCTACAGAAAATTTTATTCCATTTATGATACCAGTCTGCACACAACCATTAGTACTTTTGCCTAATAGCGGCGGAGATTTTTGTAGATAAATATTTCTAATCAATGCGGTTTTCTGTTTTAAACTCCATATTTGTGTGTCAATCCCGGGAATAATCAATCCACCCACATGAATCCCATTTTTTAATACTACATCTCCAGTAACAGCGGTTCCAAATGAAAAAATTATCAAATCACTTTTGTAACGGATATACGCACCATTGATGTTTGCGACACGGTCTGAACCAATATTATCATACGCAATCTTTACGGGCATTCTTATTTTTGCATTGACAAAGAATGCCTTTACAGAATATTTTTTCAAAAAAAATCTGTATAACTTTCGATCTAATGAAGGCACCACCGAGGCGATACCTACGCCTTCAATGGCCTTATCATGAGTTAAATATTTTAGCAATTTATTATTAAATCCATTCTCGGTGCGCCAATTTCTGTCTTGAATTAGTTTATCGTTTTTGTAGTATCCAATATGAATATTTGTATTGCCAATATCAAAAATTAGGATCATAATAATCTAATTACATCTCCATAATAAATTCTTTTGATCAACCCGTCGTTGGTTCGCACAATGAGACTCCAGTCTTCATCTACATTGTGAATAATACCTCTTATTATTTCCCTTGACGATAACTTTACTACAACCGATTCACCTACACCACTTATATATTTGTAGGCATCTGCGATATTGAATGAGCCATTCTGTGAGGAATCATAAAGCTTCCAAAAGTTTGTCAGACACAATTTTAGAATTTTTTCAAGGCTATAAATTTTGCCTGTTTCTATGTATAGGGAAGTAGCATTTGACAACTTTGAAGGAAACTTTTTTATGTTAACATTCAGTCCTATCCCACATATTATTGCATTATCAATCCTCTCGCACAAAATACCACAAATCTTTTTATTGTTCAGAAATACATCATTGGGCCAGTGAATGGAAACTTTGTTAAAGTTCAATTCCTTCAATGTTTCAATCACCGAAAGGCAGGAAATCAAAGGAATGGAATTTATATGCCTTTCAGGGAATACAAGCACAGAAAGATATAATCCACCTGCAGGTGAAAACCATTCTCTTTTATGTCTACCCCTTCCTCTTGTCTGGCGATAGGCGAATACAGCAATTTCTTTTCCATTTTTTATTAGTCTTCTTAATACATCCTGAGTGGATGCAACTTGTTTAAACTTGAGTAGTTCCCTATGCATTAATAATAGACCTTTAAACTTGCACCCTCAAATGGTTGATGTCCGGTTTTAATCTTTTGCGAATCCGGGTCAAACCAATTAGCGCTGGCAATACTCACAACGAGTCGGTATTCATCATTAGCGTCAATAACAATATCAGTAAATGCATTAGCAGTAAACTGGTAAGCTGAATCAAGCAAGGTAATAGTTGTGTTATCAATTTTATAACTCAATGAATCAATTGTTATCCGCATTTTTTTATAAGAACCAGAAGAAACTGAAAGATAACCATTGGTGATGCTACAGTAATCATTGCTATTTAACGGGATACCCACGATATTATTATTGTTCCATATATCAATAAATTCTCCACCCTGAAATATCTCTATCTTGGTCACCCGAACAATTATATCACCATAAGTTCCTCTCAAAAGGAGACCATCATTAAATCCAATTTCAACTGAGGCATTCTGGGCACACGCAATTATCATTAATATTGAAAAAAAGGCAAAATGGAAAAATCTCATTACGACCTCCTCAATAAATTTTATCTTAAAATCATTGTATGTCAATATTAAAATCAGTCTTGACTTTTATCAAATTATATTTATAATGTTATGATGCAGGAAGGACTTAACATCTTTGAAGACGATTTCTGGGCGATAACTGAAGCATTAAATAGATTACTTCAGGGGACGAACGCCCGGGTAATATTGCTTATTGATAAAGCAGGTCAGCTCATTACTTCTGCTGGCGATACCTCAAGAATGGATGTCTCTTCTTTTGCCACACTCTCTGCTGCAGATTTTGCTGCGACAAGCCAGCTCGCTTCTTTAATTGGTGAAAAAGAATTTTCTACATTATTTCATCAAGGAGAAAAAGAAAATCTTTATGTGTGTCTGGTTGCAAATCGTGTAATACTTGCTGTGATATTTGACCAGCGCACAACATTGGGTTTAGTAAGGGTTAAGGCAAAGAACACTGCTCAGGAATTAGAAAAGATTTTCGAAGATATTTTCAAAAAACTCGGCAAAGACCAGATATCGCAAAAGCCTTTTGATTTAGACTTTACAAAAGCAGCCGAGGACGAACTTGATAAACTATTTGGCTTTTAATATAATATGGCATTAATAAATTACGCTTCAAGAGAGATTAACTGCAAGATTGTGTATTATGGACCCGGTTTGGGCGGTAAAACTACAAACATAAAATATATCTATACCAAACTTAATCCCGACATTAAAGGAAAATTAATCAGTCTTGCTACCGAATTAGATAGAACACTATTCTTTGATTTCTTACCGGTAGACCTCGGCACTATAAAGGGGTTCAAAACCAGATTTCATTTGTATACTGTCCCGGGTCAGGTTTTTTATAATGCCTCAAGGAAGTTGATTTTAAAAGGTGTTGATGGAATCGTATTTGTGGCAGATTCTCAGATTGAAAGATTTGACGAAAATATAGAATCTTTTCAAAATATGGAGGATAATCTAAAGACATATAATATTTCAATTGAAAAGATTCCGATTGTTATTCAGTATAATAAAAGGGATTTACCTAATATTACATCAGTGGAGGAACTTCAGAAAGTACTCAATCCACATCTGAAATATCCTTATTTTGAAGCAGTGGCAGTGCAGGGCATAGGGGTGTTTGAAACATTAAAAGAGGTATGTAAAAGGGTTTTATTGACCCTATCTTAAAAATGGCTTCACAACGATGCAGTCGTTGCCAGAAAATCATCAACCCTGGTGATTTGTTTTATCGGCTTATGATAAAGGTTTTTGCTGATTTTGATGGAGTAATAAATATAAAGAATACAAATGTTGATTTTAAAAAAGAGTTTGAAAAGATCAAATCCGTTCCTGAGGATCTTTTGGAAGAAGAAGTATTCAAGGAATTTACATTCATCCTCTGCCCAAGGTGCAAAGAAATATACTGTGCAAACCCTTTATTTTTACCTTTGGATAATGTTCATCTTTAAATAAAAGTGAAATCATTTATTCATCTCCATAATCACACCGAATATTCCTTGCTTGATGGAGCAATGAATATTGAAGAACTCATAAAACTTGCACATAAATATGAAATGGAAGCACTGGCAATAACTGACCATGGTAATCTTTTTGGTGCAATTGAATTTTATAAGACCGCAAGGGAGAGGGGTGTCAAACCAATTATTGGAATGGAAACATATGTTGCCACTGGTTCAAGGAAAGATCAGACAAGGGATTCAAGAATTCCCGAATCATCATTTCATTTGACCCTTTTATGTGAAAATGAGACAGGGTATAGAAATTTGATAAAACTTTCATCCTTTGCATATCTTGAGGGATTTTATTATAAACCAAGGGTAGATAAAGAATTGTTGATGACATACCGTGAAGGGCTAATCGCCTTATCAGGTTGTTTTAAGGGTGAAATTCCCTATAGAATCAATATTGGTGATTTAAAAGGTGCAGAGTATGCATTACAGGAATATCAGGAGATATTTGGTAAAGATAATTTCTATATTGAAATTATGAGACTGGGCTTAAAAAATGAAGAAGAGACTATAAAAAAACTCTTGGAATTTAGTCAGAGATATGACGCACCGATTGTTGCTACAAATGATTGCCATTACTTTTCAGCGGATGATTACAAAGCCCATGATGTCCTTTTATGTATAGGAACCAAAAAGACAATAAATGACAAAGAAAGATTGAAATTTGAAACTCATCAAGCATATTTCCGGAGTCCAAAAGAAATGGCAGATTTGTTCAATGATCTTCCAGAAGCAATCTCAAATACATGGCTGATTGGTGAAAGATGTAATCTATTAATTGATACATCGGGCAGGGATGTAAAATTGCCGAGCTTTCCAAGGCCTGAACAATACGAATCTGATTTTGATTATTTAAAAGATTTAACATATAAGAATATAGAAAAAAAATTTCCTCAATTGAACGATGAGATAAAAAACCGCCTTGAATATGAATTGAAGGTGATAAAGAGAATGGGTCTAACAGGGTATTTTTTGATCGTTCGTGATATAATCCAGTTTGCAAAAGAAAATGGAATTCCCGTGGGACCGGGCAGGGGTTCAGCAGTCGGTAGTCTTGTTTTATATGCACTTGATATAACAGAAGTAAATCCTTTGCAATTTAATCTACTTTTTGAACGATTTTTGAATCCAGAACGCATCAGTCTGCCGGATGTGGATGTTGATTTTAGTGATACAAGACGGGATGAGGTGATAGATTATATTAAAAAGAGATATGGAGTGAATAATGTGAGTCAAATCATCACATTTGGAACGATGCAGGCACGGGCAGTGGTAAGGGATGTCGCAAGGGTTTTAGGAATACCCTATAGCGAAGTAGATTTGATAGCAAAGCTTATACCACCGAATAAAAAAATTGTCCAGGTTCTTGAAGAGAACAAAGAATTTTCCACTTTAATAAATTCAAAAAAAGAATATATAGAATTGATTGAAATAGCAAAAAAATTAGAAGGATTGGCACGCCATCCATCAATCCATGCTGCAGGAGTAGTTATAACACCAAAGGAATTGACCGAATATGTCCCGTTATATAGAAATCCAGAAAAAGGCGATATTTCCACCCAATACGAAAAAAATGCCCTTGAATCAATCGGATTATTAAAAATGGATATCCTCGGTCTAAAGACCCTTACTGTTATTGATGAATGTTTAAAAATGGTTGGTCTAAAAAAAGAAGATATAGACTTTAAAGATCATGAGACATATAAATTGTTAAAAGAGGGACGGACGATAGGCGTATTCCAATTAGAAAGTCATGGAATGCAGGAACTCTTAAAAAGCATGCAACCTGAGTGCTTTGAGGATATAATTGCTATAATTGCATTGTACCGTCCTGGTCCCATGGGAAATGTAAATATTCAAAAATTGATTGAAAATAAGAAGAATCCAGAAAAGATTGTATATCTTCATCCAAAATTAGAGCCGATACTGAGAGAGACATATGGCACAATCCTTTATCAAGAACAGGTAATGCAGATATCCTCGGTAATCGCAGGATTCTCTTTATCTGAAGCAGATAACCTCAGAAGGGCGATGGCAAAAAAAATTCCAGAACTAATGCAAGAAATAAGGGAAAAGTTTATAAAAGGGGCAGAAAAGAATGGAATTACCGTTGAAACAGCAGAAAAGATATTTAATCAAATAGCACCATTTGCTGGTTATGGATTTAATAAATCCCATGCGACTGCCTATGCAGTGATTGCATATCAAACGGCATATTTAAAAGCCCATCACCCACTTGAATTTATGTTATGTTCACTAAATAGTGAAATGAACGACACCGATAGGATAAATATTCTTATAAAAGATGCGAGAAATTTTGGCATAGAGGTCCTTCCACCCGATATCAATAAAAGTTTTTATGGTTTTGTTAAAGAGGGGAAGGAAATAAGATATGGGCTTGGTGCAATAAAGAATCTGGGAAAACCCGTTGCCGATGCGATTGTAAAAGAAAGGGCAAGGGGTATCTTCCGCTCATTTTTGGATTTTCAGGTCAGAAATAAGGGGTTGAATAAAAAAGCCCTTGAATCTTTAATAAAATCCGGTGCCTTTGCCAGTCTTGACCCTGATATTGAGAAATTACTTGATAGAATAACAGAAAAAGAAATGAGCGGATCTCAAGAAACACTTTTTGGTGAAATAGAACATAAAAATAATCATAAAAATAAAAAAGAGCCAGTTAAAAAAGAAAAAATAGATTTTTTTGCCCTTGAAAAAGAGGCATTTGGTTTTTATTTCCGGGAACATCCATTGGAAAAATATAGAGAAGAATTTAAGACCATAGGTATAATACCCTGTTCCAAAGTAAACGGGTTTGAAAATGGCAGAACAATCACCATAGGCGGTGTTTTGAGTACAAAAAGAATTAAAAAAGATAAGAAAAACAGGGAGTATGCCATTATCACAATTGAAGATTTTGAAGGAAATATAGATGTTTTTGTCTTTGCTGACCAGTTTGAGCGGTATATTAATTTATTAAAAGAAGATAATATTTTGATTATAAAGGGTTCGGTATTTGGAGAGGAAGAGAAGAAAAAAATAAAGGCTGAGTTTATTTGCCCATTCAACGAAGTTTATAATTATTACCAAAAAATACTTATTGAGTGTAAGGTTTCAGAAATTCAATCCGATAAACTAAAGGCGTTTTATGAATTAATTAATAATTACCGTGGTGAATGTGAAATATGGTTTATGGTTCCTGATTCAAATGGATTCAAAAATATCAGGTCAAGAAGCTTAAAGATAAACCCAAAACCAGAGGTTTTATCAAAAATCAAAGAACTTTTTGGAAACAATGCATTAAAAATAATAGGCAAATTTTAAAAGGAGGTAATATGGTGTTAATTATCTTTTTGCTCTCATTTTATCTTGTTGACCAGCCTGATATAGATTTCTTGAATCACGGGGAGTATGGATTGCAATTGAGGTTTGGTCCTGGTGGAGAGATAATTGGATATGGTGCATTAGGTTTATTTGATAGATTGTCCTTTGGATTGAGCTATGGGGCATCAAACCTCATTGGTGCGGGGAACCCGGGGTTCTATAAATTACCGGGTATCCAGGTAAGTTTGCTTGCGTTTGAACAAACCATGATGATTCCGACTGTAATATGTGGATTTGATAATCAGGGATATGGGGTATATGATTCATCAAGGTATGATATTATGTCAAAAGGATTATATCTACAGATTGGTGAAAAATTTGAATATCCTGATTTACTGATTGCACCAAATATTGGTGTAAATTATTGTTTTGAACGGGGTGGAAGGCTAGACCTTTTTTGTGGAATAAAATTTAAAATAGGTTCAACACAATTAATGCTTGATTATTCACCCAATCTTAATGACCCCAGGGATCAAAATAAAGGGTATTTCAACGCTGGTATAAGATTTATTTTTTATGAACAGGTATTTTTTGAATTTGCACTCAGGGATTTACTTGATAATAGCAATAAAAACCAGCAATTGAACAGGATGATAAAAATAGGCTATAAGTCAAATTTTTAATGTTTCACGTGAAACATTGAGAGGAGGTAATTAAACTATGATAAAAGAACTCACCGATATAGATTTTTTTCAGGAGGTAGAAAAGTCTCCAATTCCTTATTTAGTTTATTTCTGGGCAATTTGGTCCCCAAATTGTATAACAATGACCCGATATATTGAAGAAATAGATAAGAAATATCCTGATAAATTAAATATCGGTAAGGTAAATGTAGATAATGAAATAAAAACCGCTAATGAATACGATATTCAAAATATCCCTACAATCCTTATATTTGAGGGCGGTGTTGTAAAAGAGAGAATAATAGGAACGATAACAAAAGAAGTTTTGTTAAAAAGATTAAATAAATATCTTGGGACAAAAACCAAGAAAACAAAGGGGGCAAAATGATAAAATCAATAAAACTTCTGTTAATAACATTAGCAATCTTCCATATTTTTTGTTCAAATAAAGCAGGAAGTAAACCAGTTGCCACAGGCAATGATTTCACCCTGAATTCCCTTGAAGGCGAAGAATACACCCTTTCAAAACTTAAAGGGAATGTTGTTATAGTAGATTTCTGGGCAACTTGGTGCCCACCGTGCAAAAGAGAAGTTCCACATCTTGTCAATTTTTATAACAAATATAAAGATAAAGGATTGATAATCCTCGGTGTGAGCACCGAAGACCGGCAGACGCTTGATACTTTTAGAAAAGAAAATAATGTAACATATCCAATTCTTTTAGGAAATAATGAAGTTTTTCAAAAATTCGGAGTTCGTTCAATTCCCCACACATTATTCATTGATAAAAAAGGAAATGTAAGAAAAACGCAGATAGGTTATTCAGATGATTTTCTCCCGGAATTTGAAAACCTGATTGAAACCCTAATAAATGAATAGGGTCTATTGATAATATGAGAGAGCAAAATGATAACTTTAACTTGGAATAAAAAAGGATTGCAATTTACTGCCCAGGATCAACAAAATCATAGTATAATCGTTGATACTGATACAGAAACTGGTGGTTTTGGTCAAGGGTTTAAGCCAATGGATTTATTGCTCGTTGCGCTCGCAGGCTGTATGGGGATGGATATCGTTGCGATTTTACAAAAAAAAGGTGGAAAGATTGATTCATTCAAAATGGTTCTTAAGGGTGAAAAGAACCCTGAACATCCAAGAAGATATGTTAAGATATTTTATGAAATCGAATGTAAAGGGGATTACAAACGCGAAGACTTGGTCAGGTCATTTGAATTATCAAGGGATAAATACTGCTCGGTTCTGGCGACACTTAAAAATCAACCCGAGTTTGAATTTAAAATATTGTAAAAGACTGGGGGACAGGGATTTGAACCCCGATCAGTTGGTCCAGAGCCAACCGTCCTACCATTAGACGATCCCCCAGTAGAAGATGGTTATTTGATATAGGGCATAATCTTCAAGTCTGCCCTCTATAATATTACATAATATTTCTGTTAAGTCAAGACTTAGAAAATTCTATTTAACAATTACTATCTTTTTATGACGTACCTGCTCATCTTTTTTGTAGACTAAAAAATACACTCCTGCAGAAGGGTTCGTCTGGATATTCACAGTTCTACCATTGATATCATATAACCTTGCGTCATTTTCAATGAACAAAGTGCTTAGTTCTTTAATGAAATTCCCGAAATTGCTCGCTTTAATGACTGCAGATGAATTTTCAGCAATATATTGCCCAGGAATTGTAACCATCATGCTATCCTTTGTCGTATTGCCTGCTGCATCAGACGCAGTAACTACAATCCAGTAATTGCCCGGCGGAAATCCTGTAGTATTCCAGGAATAATTAGCATCAGTAGCCTCAATCAGACTATCTCCATCGGTATTTGTGACAATGAAATAAAAATCACGATAATCATAATCGCCGCGCGTATTACAGACTGCATCATCCTTGTATACAACACCTACATTGCTTGTATAGTATAAATACCCTCTGAACAAAAAGGAGAGTCTTTCTGGAACATTTTGGGGACCGTGAATTTCATAACTTATACGCATGGGTATCATTTTTTCCCATACTGGATTCTGAGTCAATGGAAGTCCAGTTTTATCGTAAATCTTCGCAATAATATCAACATTTCCTGATACAACAGTAGGTGGGTTTAAATATGTACTGGTATTATTATTGCAGATTGCAAATTTATAATTACCATAGGCATTTTCAAAGACTGGTTTTGCCGTATCGGTATTTGGTGAAATTATGACTAATGGATTTCTAACAAATGCCCAATCCGCTGTATTCCATGTTGCGCCAATATCTTTAATCCGTGCAAAATGGCAATGGTCAAAACCAGTTATAGGCCATTGGACCAGATAGCCAATTAAATCACCAGCGTTTACTACATCACCTACATTCTTATGATACTGGTTCGGGTCAATATGTGCATATAACCATGCTTCAACAGAATCTGTAGAAATATTTGTATCAGCAATTGCTAAACGCCAGTGAAGTTCAGCCTGGGTTGTAAGCCACGCCTTGACTATTCCTCTTTGAACCGCATAAACAGGACGTCCCACTGTTATTCCCATTACATCAATTCCTGGATGCATATATGGGCTTCCACCGTAGTCCTGAAATTCACCCCAGTTATTACCTAAGGGATGTGCCTGATTCTGCGGTGAAAGGGGCCAGCCAACACTGAATAACAAAAGTAAAAGCATTAATCCCCCTTATTCAAAATATCATCAATTTTTATCTTTTCTACTTTATCAGGCAGTTCAATTTTTATTATCTTATCATTGTCAAAGAATTCCAGACTGCGGACAAAAGGACTTTCAAGTATCTTCTGAAATTTCAATTCTCCATTTTCATAATAAACAATTGTATCATTCGATACAACCGCCACCTTTTGTGCAATATCAGTACTGGCAAACAATCTTCCTGGTTTGAATTGGTAAACCAAACTTCCTGACAATGAGTATGCATACATCCCATCGCGGTCTGAGGCAAAGAATATTGTGCCATCAGGTGAAAACCCAAAGCCATTTGGATAATTCAATTTTTTCAAATTTAATATCTGTCCATCGGTCTTATAGAGATAAAGATTTTGCTCGTTTGTTGCAAAGACCACCCCAGAATTGCTAATGAAGAATGAGATTGCCTCAGGATTTAAAATCTGATACAACATATTCCCATCTTGGTCATAAAGTTTGAATGAGGCAGTTTGAAGATTTGTGCCTCCTGTGTACACCACATCTCCAATGTACGCACCATTTGATGATTTGATGGTGAGTGTAAAGAGTATAAGGCTAAGAACATTTGTAATCATATAATAATTCTATATATCTCCGTCAAAAAATCAAGGGCATCCTTTCAATACTTCTCTCTTATTTTTATTGAGTTAAAATGCCCATAAAGTCCTTCTGCTTTAGCAATCATTTCAGCGCTCGGACCAATTTTTTTAAGTCCATTTTTGTCTACAATCAGGACCGTCTGAAATTTTAAAAAATCCTTGATATGAAGTCCACCTGTATATCTTGCTGAACCACCAGTTGGTAGTGTATGATTCAATCCACTGCTATAATCACCGAGTGCCTCGGCTGAATATCTTCCAACAAATAATGAGCCATAATTTTTTAATTTCTTGATATACTTTGTTGGATTTTTTATTTGTAGTTCCAGATGCTCCGGTGCCTTTTTATTAGCAATATCAATCGCCTGGTTTAAATTTTTTACAATAATTATTAATCCATTTTTTTGGATTGATTTCTCAGCAATCTCTTTTGTTCTTAGAAAATGCATTTGTTTTTTGCATTCTTCTTTTACTTTTTTCGCTAAACTATTTGAATCAGTAACAAGAATTGGGATTGCGTTTGTATCATGTTCTGCCTGAGCAAGCAAATCGGCAGCAATAATTTCTGGTTTTGCAGAACTATCGGCAATTATCAAGATTTCTGTTGGCCCAGCAATGAAATCAATCCCTACATCTCCGTAAACAATTTTCTTAGCAGTTGCCACATAGATATTACCAGGTCCAAATATTTTATCCACAGGTTTTATTGTTTCTGTCCCGTAGGCAAGCGCAGCAATTGCCTGGATACCACCAATTTTATATATTTCCTTAATCCCTAAAAGTTTTGCGGTGGCAAGTATTGCCGGGTGGATTGAGCCTTTGTATCCAGGTGGAGAGCAGAGGACTATCTCTTTAACACCCGCAACTATTGCTGGTATACCACACATTAACACTGTTGAGATTAAAGGAAATTTCCCACCCGGTACATATATTCCTATCCTGTTTATTGGTATTACTTTTTGCTCGGCAATAACACCCTTTGCGATCTTAACTCTTAGATTCTTCAACTGTTTCAACTGGGCAATAGAAAAATTTTCAATATTCATTTTCGCTATTTTGATTGCACTCATTAATTCTTTATCAATTTTGCAATATGCGTCTTTCAAATCTTTGGGCGTGACCCGGAAATTCGTTAATGCAACTTTATCAAATTTTTTTGTATATTTATACACAGCCTCATTTCCGTGTTTTTTTACTTCATTTATTATCTTATAAACATCAAATAAAATATCTTCAACCGGATAATCAGAAATTTCTTTATCTAAATCTTGGTATTTAATGATTCGCAACTTTCCTCCTTTTATTATGATTTATAATTATTTCTGTAATTAATCAAGAAATTTTTTAAAATTCTTTTTCCCTTTTCTGTTAAGATTGATTCAGGATGGAATTGTACACCTTCAACACTATAATTTTTGTGTTTTATTCCCATTACTAAACCATCAATTGTCCAGGCAGTTATTTCAAGACAATCAGGAAGGGATTCTTTGTCCACAATTAATGAATGATATCGGGTTGCATAAAATGGATTTTTTATCTTCTGAAAGATTGTTTTTCGGTTGTGAAAGATTAAAGATACCTTTCCATGAACAACATTGTTTGCCCTCGTGATTTTTCCTCCAAATACTTCAGCAATAGCCTGGTGCCCAAGACAAACACCAAAGATCGGAATTTTCCCTGCAAAATATTCAATTATACGGCAGGTCATTCCAGCCTCTTTGGGTGTTTTTGGACCGGGTGAGATAAAAATATAATTTGGTTTCATTCTTTTTATCTTTTTTATTGTCACCTCATCATTCCGAAAAACAGATAATTCTGCACCCATTGCTCCTAAATACTGGGCAAGATTATAGACGAATGAATCATAATTGTCAATCAAAATTATCATATCATCTCCAATGCTGATTTCAATGCTGCTGTTTTATTTATTGTCTCCAGATATTCTTTTTCAGGAATTGAATCGGCGACAATTCCTGCGCCGCCTTGGATATAAGCAATATGTTCTTTAATAATAATCGTTCTAATTGCGATGCAAAAATCCATATTTCCACTAAAATCAAAATAGCCAATTGCACCTGCATATAATCCTCTTTTAACCGGTTCTAATTCATCAATTATTTCCATTGCCCTGATTTTTGGTGCGCCCGAGACTGTGCCGGCAGGGAAAGATGAAATAAAAAGATCAATCATATCACAATCATTCCGCAATCTGCCAGTTACATTTGATACAATATGCATTACCTTTGAATACTTTTCTATTTTTAGTAATGCAGTCGGCTTAACAGTTCCGTATTCACAAACTTTACCTAAATCATTCCTTGCCAGATCAACGAGCATTATGTGCTCGGCAATTTCTTTATCCTCTTTTAGCAATTCCTTTTCCAGTTTTTTATCTTCTTTACTATCTCTACCCCGTGGTTTTGTTCCGGCAAGAGGCCTTGATATAGCGGTTCTATTTTTTAATTTTATAAGTATCTCCGGCGAAGAACCCAAAACCGTTATATCATTGAGTTTGAGATAATACATATAGGGCGAAGGATTGGTAATTCTCAATACACGATATATAGCAAAAGGCGAGGAGGATATCTTTGTTTTAAATCTTTGCGAAAGCACGACTTGAAATATATCTCCAGCAAAGATATAATCCTTCGCTCTTTTTACTATATTATGAAATTCCTGGGGAGTAAAATTTGAATTGTATTTTATTTTTCTGCTGGGTTTCATAATGATATCTTTCAACATTGGTTTAGAACGGAGAATTTCTTTAATGAATTTTAGACGGGTGCTATCTCTGTAATACATAATTATTCGCGCAATTTTGTATTTATGGTCAAATATAATGAATTCCTGAGGAAAGATAAAAAATAAATCGGGCATATTTATTTCATCAGGGTTTTTATCAGGAATCTTTTCAATATATCTTATTGAATCGTATGAAACATAACCTACTGCGCCCCCGGTAAGGGGGGCAAAATATGTCATTTTTTTATTGAGTTTTAACAAATCCCGCAGACATAGAAATGGATTTCCATAGTTTGTTTTTCTGCTATCAGAAGCCATTAAATTTATTACACCATTTTTTGCCTTAAAAATAATTTTTGGTATTCCACCAAGAAAAGAATATCTTCCAGTAGTTCCACCGAGTTCAAGCGATTCATACAAAAATGCATAAGAATCCTGTCCATAGAGAAGAGAAAATGCCTCCAAGGGCGATATATTGAATTTTTCAATATAGGCATTTATCATCAAGTTGAATAAATTCCTCACCACAGACCTCCTTTAAGATATTTACAAAATCGGGAAACGATATATTTATACAATCGATGTCCTTGATTATTGTGCTACCTTTTGCAATCAATCCCGCAATTGTAAGTGCCATAGCAATCCTATGGTCTTTATAACTATCACATACAGTCCCTTGCAACTTTGT
The DNA here is from genome assembly GCA_039802005.1 of candidate division WOR-3 bacterium. Lineage (NCBI taxonomy): Bacteria > Pseudomonadati > Caldifarciminota > Caldifarciminota bacterium. The sequence continues at coordinate 20,358 of JBDRVV010000006.1, read as the reverse complement.
TGGTCCATTTATTATCAATCCGTCTTCTATCTCTTTTATATCTGCACCAAATTTTTTCAATTCACCCGCAATTGCCTTTATGCGGTCAGTCTCTTTGATACGCAGTTCTTTTGCATCTTTTATTATTGACCTGCCCTCTAACTGGGTTGCCAGAACCGCCAGCACGGGAATTTCATCAATCAATTTGGGAACCATTGCATCTGCAATAATAAATGGTTTCAGGTTCTGCCTTTTTACAACTATATCGGCAACTGGCTCATTACAAAAATTCTTTTGATTTTCTATATCAATTTTTGCTCCAGAAATTTTAAGTACCTCCATTAAACCACTGCGCATGGGATTTATTCCTGTGTCCTTGAGCACAAGTTTATCCGCAGAAAGAATGCCCAGTATCAAAAAGAATGCAGCAGATGATATGTCATTTGGAATTAATATGGTTTTCCCGAAGAATACTTTCGTCGGGGGCACTACAATATTATTGTTCACTTTGATAAATTTTATTCCAAAAAACTCAAATAATCTTTCAGTATGATCCCTTGATGGAATTGGCTCATGTATGATTGTATTAGGTTTTGCATATAAGCCCGCAAGCATCAATGAAGATTTCACCTGGGCACTGGCAACCGGCATTGTATATTCTATCCCCTTTAATTCATTGCCCACTATACTCAGCGGGGCAAAATTCCCTTTCCTGCTTTCAATCCTTGCGCCCATAAATTTTAAAGGTTCAATTACCCTTCCCATAGGTCTTTTCCTCAATGAATCATCACCGGTGAGGACAGAATAAAACTTTTGTGCCGATAACAATCCTGCAAGAAGACGCATTGTTGTACCGGAATTTTCACAATCAAGAATATTTTCGGGTTCTTTGAGACCATTCAACCCTTTGCCCTCAATTGAAATCTTTCTTTTACTTAAATTTATTGCTACGCCCAATGACTTAAGGCAATTTAATGTTGAAATACAATCTTTGCCCGACGAATAATTAATTATCTCGGTTCTTCCTCTGGCAATTGACCCAAGAATCAGACTCCGATGGGTTATTGATTTATCTCCGCCGACCGATATTTTCCCTGAAATACTCTCACAACTATGGACAACGAGATTCATCATTGCCCTCCTTTATTACTGGATAACTACCTAAAAACTTGAAGTAAATTGAGATGTCCTGCAATACTTCAATTGCCTTTTTAATTTTTTCGTCTTCAATACTTCCTTTAAGATCGATATAAAAGATATACTCCCACGGCTTTCCAATTATTGGTCTTGATTCAAGTTTCATAAGGTCAATATTGCGCAGGGCAAATATACTCAAACACCGAAACAGAATTCCTGGTTCATTTTTGACACCAAAGACAAGTGAAGATTTTGCATCTATTCCTGGATAAATCTTTTTTTGTTTTGAAAGAATCAGAAATCTTGTGAAATTCATTGAATTATCTTCTATATGCTGTTTTATTGCTTTCAATCCATAGATAAAACCGACCTGTGGACCGGCGATTATACCTATATCCTTTCTACTTTCTTTTACCACAATTTCTGCGGCACCGGCAGAATCAAAAAATGATACAGTTTTGTAAAGGGAATTTTTTGAGATAAATTCTCTACATTGCTCAAGTACTGCAGGGTGGGACCAGATTTCCTTTATATCTTCTTCAGAACCGAGTCCAAAAAGATTATAAGTTATCTTTAGTTCAACTTCGGCTATAATCCAGATATCATTAGATAGAAGCAAATCATAGTTTCTGTGTATACTACCCATAAGGGAATTTTCAATGGGCAATATTGCGTATGCCTCAGGGTCATCGTTTAAAGCAAGGGTTAAATCTTCAAATCGTGGTAAGCCAAGGCTTTCTAATCTGTCGCCAAAATAGGTTTTCGCTGCAAGTTCACTGTATGCACCTTTCGTTCCCTGAAAATATACTCTTATTCTATTTTTATTCATAACGTCCTCCCGATTACCGAAGTAATCTTTTTAACCTCTTCCATAAGTTCTTTGAATACTTCAAGTTTTAATGACTGCTTTCCATCAGAAAGGGCATTTGCCGGATCAGGGTGAACCTCAACAATAATTCCATCAGCTCCCGCAGCAATACCTGCACGGGCAAGGGCATTTACATATCTCCAATCACCAGATGAATGGCTGGGATCAACAATTATTGGGAGATGAGAAAAGCGTTTTATCACGGGGACAGCAGATATATCAAGGGTGTTTCGTGTATATGTTTCAAAGGTTCTGATTCCTCTTTCGCATAATATGACATTTTGATTTCCTTCAGAAAGTATGTATTCTGCTGCCATGAGCCATTCTTCAATCGTTGCAGACATTCCCCTTTTTAATAAAACTGGTTTATTAAATCTGCCAACAGTTTTAAGCAATGGGAAATTTTGCATATTTCTCGCTCCGATTTGTAGTATATCGGCATATTTATACACCAGCGGAACATCAATTTCAGAGAGAACTTCTGTTACAATGTATAAACCGGTCTTTTCCCTTGCCTTTGCGAGTATCTCAAGTCCTTTCTCACCAAGTCCGTGAAAGCTGTATGGCGAACTGCGTGGTTTATATGCACCACCTCTTAAAAATTGTGCGCCTGCTTCTTTGATAGCAATAGCAATTTCAATCATCATATCTTCTGATTCTACTGCACACGGACCAGCAATCACCGCGATTGACTTGTCTCCGATCTTTTTCCCATTTATTGAAATAACAGTATCTTCAGGATGGAATTCCCTGCTGGCGAGTTTATAAGGACTCAAAATTGGAATTAAATTCTCAACACCGGCGAGTGACTCAACTGCCTTGGCAAGTTTTTCTCTGTCGGTAACCCCGATGACATGGATAACGGTTTTCTTCTCACCGCGAAAGAGTTTTGTCTCATAACCTAACTCATCAATTTTTTTCCTGACCCTTTCAATATCTTCAGCCTGTGCCTGGACAGACATTGTAATAATCATAATATTACCTCCTTTTCTTATTTTTACTTTTAAAATTGTATTGAAATGATGGAATTATTTACTTAGATTAGTGGCACTTCCGGGACCAAAAAGGTTTTTTTGACCCTTATTGGGCCCGGAAGCGCCAATACCAGTAGTGATTAAATTGGAAGGTGCGTGTTGTGTGGTAAAGAGAATAGTTATCCGACTCCACCGTTATCTGATGGTCGGTATTATATGAGATATAAAAAAATCTCTTAACCACGGGCAAAGTATATTCAAAAAATATTCTTTGTCAATATATATTTTGTAAGTAGATCGGGTGCTTGACTTTATTTCTAAATTGATTATAATTATTTTTAAATGACAACTTCTACACGAAAATTTGAGATTAAAATAAATGAATCATGGTGTAAAGGCTGTGAAATTTGTGTTGCCTTTTGCCCAAAACAGGTTTTGATTATGGAAAAGGCAAAGGCAAAGGTCGCCAATTTAGAAGCCTGCACCGGTTGTCAGCTATGCGAGATTTATTGTCCGGACTTTGCTATAGAAGTAGAGAAAGTATGAAGGATAGAAGCATATCAGGTCATCAGACTATCAGGTTATCAGGGTTGATATAATGGCACAATTAAACAATAGATCTATAAAGATAATGACCGGCAATGAAGCCTGCGCCGAGGCTGCGATAGTTGCCGGAATGAGATTTTTCGCTGGTTATCCAATCACCCCATCTTCCGAAATTGCTGAAGTTTTATCCAAAAGGTTACCGGAAGTTGGAGGGGTTTTTATTCAAATGGAAGATGAAATTGCATCTATGGGAGCAATAATTGGTGCTTCATTATCAGGATTGAAATCAATGACTGCAACAAGCGGTCCGGGATTTTCTTTGATGCAGGAGAATATTGGTTATGCATCAATGGCAGAGGTTCCGGTCGTTGTAGTTAATGTTCAACGCGGTGGACCAAGCACTGGATTACCAACATTACCTTCTCAGGCAGATGTTATGCAGGCAAGATGGGGCACCCATGGGGATCATCCAGTGATTGCGGTATCGCCATCAACGGTCCAGGATACCTATGAATGGACTGTAAAGGCATTCAATTTTTCAGAAAAATACCGTGTACCGGTAATTATTTTGATGGACGAAATTGTAGGACATTTGAATGAAAAGATAGTAATCCCTGATGCTAATGAAATTGAGATTATCAATAGACCCATCACCACAGATCCACCGGAAAAGTATATTCCTTATAAATTAACTGAAAATGATATTCCACCCATTGCCCATTATGGAACCGGTTATAGATTCAATGTTACTGGGTTAAGCCACGATGAAACAGGATTTCCAACAAACGACCCAAAAAAGATTGATGCATTATACAGACGTATCAACCGCAAAATAGAAAGATATAAAAATGAAATAATTTTTTATAAAACAGAACTACTTGATGATGCAGAAATATGTCTGGTTTCCTATGGCTCAAGTGCGCGTTCAGCAAAAAGGGCAATGCGCGAAGCCAGGGCTTCGGGAATAAAAGTAGGATTATTCCAGATATATGTGCTCTGGCCCTTTCCCTGTGAGGCATTGAGAGAAATATCAAACAGAATTAAAAAATTCATAGTACCAGAGATGAATTTAGGACAGATAGCCCACGAAGTTGAATGTGCCACAAGGACCGAGTGTATAAAGGTAAATCGGGTTGATGGGAGTCCAATAACCCCTCAAGAAATTCTGGAGAAGATAAAATATGTTTCCGTATAAAAAATATTTAAGATTAGATAAATTTCCTCATATCTGGTGCACGGGTTGTGGTTGTGGCATAATAATGAAAGCAATGTTGAGGGCAATTGAGCGTGCAAAAATTCAGAAAGATGATGTAGCAATAGTATCTGGAATTGGATGTTCTTCCAGAACCCCGGGTTATCTTGATTTTAATACATTGCATACCCATCATGGCAGGGCAATTGCATTTGCTACAGGAGTCAAACTTGCAAAACCCAAATTGAAGGTTATTGTCGTCACTGGAGATGGGGATGCTACTGCAATTGGTGGAAACCATTTTATCCATGCCGCAAGAAGAAATCTTGATATGACTGTGATACTTTATAATAATCATATTTATGGAATGACCGGAGGGCAGGTTTCGCCAACCACACCATTTGGGAAAAGGGCAAGTACTGCTCCCTATGGAAGCACCGAGCCTGATTTTGATATTTCAATTCTTGCCATTGCTGCTGGTGCTTCCTTTGTTGCACGTTCTACCTGCTATCACGCTACACAATTAGATAAATTGATTGAAAAGGCATTATTAAAAAAGGGTTTTTCTTTGATTGAAGTTCTCGCACAATGTCCTACTTATTATGGAAGGCCGAATCGTTTAGGGAATGCAGTTGATATGTTAAGATACTATAAAGAAAATAGCATTCCTGTAGAGACTGCAAAAAAATTGAGTGAAGAGGAGAAAAAAGGAAAGATCACGATAGGTGTTTTGCATGATATTGAAAGACCTGAATTTTGCGAGGAATATCAGAAGTTATTAGATCGAGTTCAAATTAAACATAGCTGATATGTTTTTTAACTAAAAAGGAGTTATATGCCTTTTAGATATGAATTTAGATTGAGTGGTTCAGGTGGTCAGGGGTTAATCCTTGCCGGAAAGATTCTCGCTGAAGCAGCAGCAATCTATGATGGAAAGAACGCAACACAGAGCCAATCTTATGGTCCTGAGGCGAGGGGTGGTTCAAGCAGGTCAGAAGTTATCATCAGCGATGAAGATATTGATTACCCAAAGGCGGTGAATATCGATTTCCTTCTTGCCTTAACCCAGGAGGCTTGTGATAAATATAGTAAAGATGTGAAAGAGAACGGCGTTATACTTGTTGATTCAGGATTTGTAAATAGAATCCCTGAAGGTAAATTTAAAGTTTTTTCAGCCCCCATTACAGAAATTGCTGAAAAAGAGACCGGCAAGACATTGGTTGCAAATATTGTTGCCTTGGGTATGATCACTGAGTTAACAGGCGTTGTATCCAAGGAATCAATGGAGTCCGCAATCCTTTCTCGTGTTCCAAAAGGAACAGAAGAACTCAATATTAAGGCATTCCGCGCCGGCATATCTGCGGCACAGAAAATTAAATAAACTTTTACGCATTATAATTATTTTTGTAGAAAAAACAAAGCAGATACATATTTTCAACAAATAACAAAAATATACTATTTTAATTGCCTCAACTTTTCAACAAAATTGGTGAACTGGTTATCGTTAAATGCATCATCGGTGATTCTTATGCGCGGACCGAAAAATAAGGTAATCCATGGAGTTATGTGTACTACCTTGCCCCCAATGAGAATTATATTAATCACCCTTCTTCCTAATTTACTGAAAAAATTGATCTCTGTTATTTGACTTTTCTCTACCCTGAATAATTTTCTATCTTTGCCCTTGTAAAAGTTTATTCCATTTGCATCAATTTCAATAACTCTTATTCCCTTTTTTTGCCAGATTAAGTAGTCAATAACCATATATAGAACAATTATAAAAATTCCAACAATGAAAAGAATAATGGAATATGATTTACGAATAGATAGTAAAATGTATAATAATAAAATTCCAAAAATAATTCCACCAAAATTTGTATACATCATATATTTTGCTTTTGCTTCTATTCTAAAAATTATATCTTCTTTTGCTGTCCCTTTTTGATCACAATCAGTTATTCCTTTTATTCCCTCTTTTTCTGAAAGATAATTATTTTCCATTTGCACTCCTATTTTCTATCATAATGCCGATTATAATCAGTTCTTTTCAAAAAGCAACATTTTTCAGCAGGTGGAAAAATGTTGAAAAATATTAAAAATTGAAATCTTGCATTTGAATCTATATATTGTTATTCACTTTTATCATCTTCAAATATCTATAGACCTGACGTTCAGATAAGCCAAGTTCTAAACAAGTCTTTTTAATATTTCTGCCATTGGCTATAAAAACTTCATAAATCAGATTCGCCTTATATCGTTGAACCTTTTGCTCAATTGAAAGTGGCTCAACAATTTCTAATCCTAAATCCTCCACATCAATATACTCTTTTCTGCAGGTCAAGAAAGCCTGTTCTAAAATTTTCTCAAGCTGACGTACATTGCCAGGATAATCAAATTCCATTAAAGCCTTTTTTGCCTGTTCAGTTAGTCCAGAAACAAAACCTTTATATCTCTCGCGTATTTTTAATAGTAAATGTTCAATTAAAACCGGTATTTCTTTACGGCGCTCACGGAGTGGCGGAATTTCAATCTTAGGTGAATGTATCCGATAGTATAAATCTTCTCTAAATTTACCTCTTTCTATAAGCTCTTCAAGGTTACGATTTGTAGCAAAAATAAATCTAATGTTCACAATACGTCCTTCGTTAGTGCCCAATGGAATAACTTTTTTATCTTCAAGAACACGCAAAAGTTTAGCCTGAACATTGGGTGGCAGTTCAGCAATCTCATCGAAGAAAAGTGTTCCGTTGTTTGCATATTCAATTTTCCCTATCTTGTCATAACGGGCATCAGTAAATGCGCCTCTCTTATATCCGAACAATTCAGACTCAAAAAGATTTTCCGGTATTGCTGCACAGTTAACCACTACAAATTTTTCCTTTGCCCTGGGGCTTGCGTTGTGAATTGCTGAAGCAAGGAGGTCTTTTCCGGTTCCACTTTCCCCGATGATTAGAAGATTGGTATCCTGTAATGCTATATTCTTAGCACTCAATTTGATTTCTTCTAATCCGATAATATCATCGAAAGTATAAGGAGCCCGCGGAGTGAAATCACCTTCTTCTATCATTTCTTCAGATACGGGCTCAAAGATAAATATATATTTATCATCATATTCCCTTCGTAATACATAATACTTTGAGGAGGTTTTATTAGATTTAAATACTTCATTTATAACTGATTTTTTAGTTATGATTTCAATATCAAAATTAGTTGTAATATTATCTTTGTTGCTACACCTTAGCACTTTTTTCGCACGTTCGCTAAGCCAGATTATATTACCTTTATAATCTGTAATCACAAAAATTAAATTGAGTAATTTTGATAAGTCAGCAAAAAATTTTAATTCCGATGACCTCTGGTAATCTTTTTGAATTACTCCAGCAAGGAGTTTTACCAGTGTAAAGGTATGGGGATGTCCCTTCTTTTCCGGATGCACTATTACAATTGTTCCCAAAAAGATTTCATTATGAATAATTGGCGCACAAAAACAGGCACCGGACTGAAAGATTTTTAAATAATACTCTTTACCTTCCACATAAACCGGCCTTAAATGTTTTATGGCAAGTGCTACTGCATTTGTTCCCGCATCCTCTTCGCGAAGTGACCCTCCTTCTCCAAGTCCCATCTTACGCCTGCTCTGTAGAATAGATTCTGGACCGATCGCTTTTAGTATATAGCCTTCTTTATCGGTTAATACAACTATTGAGCCGCATAACTTAAATGTTTCGCTACAAAGTTTCATATACGGAAGCGCTGATTTTATAAAAGACTCATTGATTGTCTGTCGGTGAATAAGTTCAGAGCGGGTCAATGATTTTGTAATACGCTGCTTATTGGGATCCAATCCCAATTTTTTGCAACGCGCTTTGGATTCAGCAATCCATTTCTTTCTTTCTGATATTTCAGACATATATAGACCCGCCTTTTATTAATAATCCAATTCCATAATTTGGAAAGAAAATCTCCCCAATAATTTGTAAAAAAAAGGTACAAGGCGCCGTATTCAAGTGTATTTTATAACTCTTAAGGTAGGGGCCTTATACCTTATGGTTATTATATTCAGGAATTGGAGATTGTCAATACAAAAATATCAACTCTAATTCTTAATAAAAATACACATTGCTACATTTATGTATAATGGTGGTTTCGCACAAAATGAAGATTTTCAATAACTTGATTTACACGAAACCAAGAGAGCGGGCAATCATAATTTTCAGTTCTTCTTTCATTATTTCAGCAATCACATCAATCGAACCAAGAAATGTGACTTTTCCTTTTTTGATAATGACTCCACCAGACATTTTATCATCATTTTTTATTATAAAATTATAGCCTTCCTGTTTTATGAATTTTTCGATCTGGGATTGATATTTTTGTTTATCCGCGCTGGACAAATACAATTCTCCTTCTTTGACATCGCTGTTTTTTATCAAATCTTTTAGAAAATTAAAATACTTCTTATGCTCGGGCAATTTTTTTATCGCTGAATTAAGAACATCATCTATATACTCCTGCATCTCTCCTGCGAGTTTTTTATTATATTCAAGCCTTGCCTGAGCGATTGCCTTCATCACTTCTTCTTTCTTCTTTTTTTCAATTTCTTCGTTCAATTTCTTCTCTGCTTCTAAAATCTTTTCTTCATATTCCCGCTTTAACCTTGAAATTTCTTTCTCGTATCTCTCGGTGATTGCCTCAGCCTCTTTCTTTGCTTCTTCCAAGATCTTTTCAATTACATTCTGCATAATTATAATTTCATTCCCATCAGACTCAATATTGTAACAATCAATCCTAATACTGCGTAGATTTCAACTAAGATTCCATAAATTACTGCCTTTGCTGATTCCTGAGGTCTTTTTGCAACCATTTCAACACCTGCGGTGCATACCTTTCCCTGCCAGATTGCTGAAACGAGTCCTGCCAGTGCTATAGGCATACAGGCAAAGAATAGTTGTAAACCCTGCCATAGCGATATTGCGGGAACTGTGCCACCGAGTAAGCCAATCTTGGTCATTAATAAGAATGCACCGAGAAATCCATAGAACCCCTGTGTTCCTGGTAATGCAACAAGAATCAACAACTGCCCGAATTTATCAGGGTCTTCACTCAAAACCCCATTTGCTGCCTGGGCAGTATATCCAATTCCAATGGCTGAACCGATGCCTGCCAGAATTGCGGCAAGGGCACCACCAGCAATGGCGATTGCCATACCTAATGGATCAGTCATAATACCTCCTTATTAAAAAAGTTAGTAATTAATGGTTTTTGGGCTTGGATGCTGGTATAGTCAATAGTTATTGGTTTATAGTAAAACAAACTTTTTAGAATGTTATTAAAAATACCAACAGCGATATATAACAAAAACGCGCAAATCAAATGCCAAAATGCCAAAATACCTAAATTCCTCAATTTATTATTTAATCTCCACATATCTTGTCTCCATTCCGAATGGTCTGAACATTTTGCCGCCGCCCGCATAAAATCTGCCAAAAAATTCTATATAATGAAGACGCATTGTATGTATGAAACCACCCAGTGCATTTATCACAATATTGAAACTATGTCCGATAATCAATACTACAATGGCTAAAACTATGCCGATAACTGGAACTTTTAATACCATCCAGGCAATCATATTAACAGTAACTGCTATTCCACCCGTAACCATTCCTAAAGCCATTAATCTAATATACGAAAGAATATTGCTTACAAAAGATGTTATGCCGTAGAGTGTATATAATCCCCAGGCAATACGAATCAGAACCTTTTTCCCATATTTTATACGAATGATATTTATGACAAATAATCCGAGACAGATATATTTAAAAAACCCAGGGAAAACCTTCATTAGAGTTCCTAATAAAAACAATACAAGCAGTGTCCATAAAATCTGGTCCAGTAATGGTGGATTACCGGTCCGGTTTGAAAATAGTATAATACCTGTGATCGATAAAAGTATCAAAATTTTTAAAACGGGCAATTTTAAAACAGTAAAATACAATGGCAGGCATACAATTAATATCGCCCAGGTTAAATTTTCAAATATCGCCCGGGCATATTCTTTGTTACGCAGATCATCAAAAACTTCTATCAGCACTCCTAAAAGAACATGGACATATCCAATCCCAAGCGATAGATAGAAAAATGGCATCGGATTGGTCAGCGGGTCAAAGAGCATCAATTTTTTTAAATTTTTAAAAAATCCAATTCCAATTAAATCAAATAAATTTCCTGCCCAGCCACCCACCATACTACCAGTGAATATGGTAATAATACCACCTGCAAATAAAATCCATAATAAACTCTTATCCCCGGGCACCTTGCGCATAAGATATAATGAAAATAATGCAAGAAATATTCCATATATTGCATCAGTAAGACAAAGGGCAAAGAATATTGGGAAAAAAACTGCAATAAATGGTGTCGGGTCATATTCTTTCTGATCCGGCATACTATAAAGTCTAATCAACATCTCATAAGGGGTGCTCCACCAGGGATTTTCAATTGCTACGGGTGGCTTTTCATCTGGTTCTGGAGCGATCCTTTCAAATGCTACAAGTTTGAATTCTTCGGCAATCTTTTTTAGTTTCTGTAAATCTTTCTTTTTTATCCATCCAATGATATTTAATGTACTTGAAGTCTCCGGTAATGCCTGAGCAATACCGTTCTTTTTAAACTCATTATCTATCCAGTCATAAATAATCTTCAAGTTGATAATCTCCTGGGCGAGTTCCGATTCTCTCTGGTTAAGTTCAATAAGTCTTTTTTCTATTTTTTTAATTTGTTCATTGTATTCTTGTATCAAATCCGCCGGTGTTTTATCTATATCAGGAAGCTCTATAATCTCGCATCCAAGTTCAATCAATTTCCCTTTAAATTTTTGTACATCAACCTGGCGGACAAAGAATAAACCAAAAATCTTTGAGCCGAGTCTGTTTACAATTTCAAAAGAGAAAGGTATGTCTATAATTGATGATTCTATAATCTTGTACATTTCTTCAGATTTTATTTGAACCGGTATGGACTCAACTTTTTTAAAGGTTTTTAATTCACTTAATTTATATTTCAATGGTTCAAAAGGGATGAGTACTGACAATAAAGTTTTGAAACTCTGCAATTGGCTGTTTGAAATTTCTCTTTCTTTCTTTATCTGTTCAAGTTCATCAGCAGTTCTCTGGAAATCATACCTTTTTGTGAGTTGTTCAAAGTCTTTTAAACTGAGCGGGATGCGTGGGGGCACAAAATTATCAAGAACTCCTTTTTTCTGATACGACGCAATCTGGCTGATTGCCTCTTTTATTTTTTCTAATTCTGTGGGGGTATAAAATGGTGCCTCTTTTAATTCGGTTATATGTATTATTTTGAGTTTATGTAGTTTATCAATAAACTGCTCTTTTATGCTTTTATGGATAACTATCGCAATCTTTTCTAACGGGACTGTTGCCATTTCAAAATCATCTCCTGGGTTTCTTCTATTGCCTTGGTTTTAAATTTTTTGAATTTCTCTTTAAGTTCTTTGCTTAACTTTTCATATTCTTCTTCAAGCAATTTTTTTTGTTCAGCAATAATCCTTTCGGTCTCGTGTCTGCTTTCCTCCAATAATCTACTTCTCTTTTGGTCCACCCTTTCAAGTTGCTTCTGTAAATCTTCTTTAATTTTTTGTAACAAATCAGCGCCTTTTTGTTCTGTTTCTTTTTTTAGTCTCTCTGCCTCATTTTCAGCATTTTTTATTGCTTCAATTAAATCCATATAACCTACCTTTTTCCAAGTATTTCTTTTACCCTCATTAACCTTGTTAAATCAGATCTCTCAATTTCCGACAACTTTAAATTTATATATTTTATTGTCTCTTCTATCGAGGGTATTAGTATAAATTCCAGTGCGTTTACCCGGCGTCTGGTCTTCTCAATCTCTATTGCAAGGAGTTCCAGGGCTTTTTCTAATTCGGCAATTTTTAGTAATCCTTCAAGCAGCGTATCAATCTTTTTTAGTGCCAGATCAAGGTCCCCTGAGGTATTTAAGAATCCATAACTGAGCATTGTCCCGGAAATTTTCTGAATGAATTTTGGTATGCGGACATTAAAGACTCGTTCTGTAGTATATTCTATTTCAATTTTTTTATTTCCGCCAAGCAATGCTTCTTCTGTAGTATTCGGTGTCTGTTTGCTTGATGCAAAATAGAAAAAACTGTAAGCGGAATCAAGCTCTTTTTCAATTTTCAATCGTAAATCCTGAATCTGTTTAACAAGCTCCATTATCTTTCTAATTAACTCATCCTGTTTATCCTTCAATAATTTATGCCCGCGGCGGGCGATAACATTTCTTCGCTTTAACCTTAACAATTGCATTCGGGTAGGAGGAATATCTAATCTCATAATTGCGGAATCCCGAAAAAGATTTTAAACCTATAAACCGAACTCTGGCATGCTAACCAATGATTGAGTTCTTTAATCTTTAATCTCGGATTTCGGATTTCGGATTTCGGATTTGAAAATCTATTTTTCTGAATTATCATAATACTTTTTCAAGTATTCTTCTCTTACACGTTTCATTTCAGTCCTGGGCACCAGTTTTAATAGCTCCCAGCCTAAATTTAGTGTCTGTTCAATTGTGCGATTTTCGTATTCTCCCTGATTGATATATCGTTGTTCAAAGATAGTGGCAAATTTTAAATAGATTTTATCCATATCAGAAAGTGCTGCCTCACCAAGAATAATTGCCAGTTCTTGAGCTTCTTTACCCCTTGAATAGCAGGCAATCAATTGATTGAATAAATCTGAATGGTCTTCACGTGTTTTTCCCTTACCAATTCCCTTGTCTTTTAACCTTGATAATGATTGCATTACATCCACCGGCGGTAAAATCTTCTTTCTATATAATGCCCTGGAAAGAATTATCTGACCTTCAGTAATGTATCCGGTCAAATCAGGAATTGGGTGGGTTTTGTCATCCTCGGGCATTGTTAGAATTGGAATTAATGTTATTGAGCCCGTTTTTCCTTTTATTCTGCCTGAACGCTCATAGATCGTTGCTAAATCTGTATAAAGATAACCAGGATAACCCCTGCGACCAGGAATTTCTTTTCTCGCTGCTGATATTTCACGCAGTGCCTCAGCATAGTTCGTCATATCAGAGAGTATAACGAGGATATGATAACCTTTTGTAAATGCAAGATATTCCGCAACTGTAAGAACAACCCTTGGTGTTGATACACGTTCAATTGCCGGATCGTCAGTGAGATTTAAAAACATAACAACTTTTTCCAGAGCGCCGGTTGATGTGAAATTACTGATGAAAAAGTTTGCTTCTTCAAATGTGATTCCCATTGCACCAAAAACGATTGCAAACTCTTCTCCTTCTTGAAGCACGGTTGCCTGTCTGACGATCTGGGCAGCAAGTCTATTATGTGGTAATCCTGAGCCAGAGAAAATCGGAAGTTTTTGACCGCGCACAAGGGTATTGATCCCGTCTATAGCGGAAATTCCAGTCTGAATGAATTCATTTGGATAATCCCTTGCTGTAGGGTTTATCGGCGCGCCATTTATATCAAGCAATGCCTCAGGAACAATCTCTGGACCATCATCAATCGGCCTGCCTAATCCATCAAATACCCTGCCCAGCATTTTTGACGATACACCGATCTGTAGAGTCTTTGCAAGAAACCTAACACGACAATTTGCTACATCAATACCTGAAGAACCTTCAAATATCTGGACCAGGGCTTTATCTCCATCAACCTCAAGAACCCTGCCTCTTTTTTTCTCACCGGTCTGTGTGTATATCTCAACGAGCTCTTCATACTTTACGCCCTGGGTTCCTTCAACAAGTAAAAGTGGTCCACTCACATTGGCAATGCTCGTATATTCTTTAATCATTTTCCAACTCCTGCTGGTATTTTGCTTATTAATTCTTTAAAATCCTTTAAAATTTCTTCTTTTATTTTATCAATCTGATTCAAATTTTTTTCATCCATATACTTTGCCCTCGCAATCTTTTCCCGTACGGACATTTGAACAATATCATTAAACGGTACACCTTTACTTAATGCATCTTGAGCTTGATTATAGAAAAACAAACATAATTCAAGCATTTTATATTGCTTCAGCAAGGATGTATATGTATCAATTTCATGGAAGGCGTTTTGATGCAAAAAATCTTCACGAATTGAACGGGCACCCTCTAAGAGCAATCGGTCCTGAGGTGATAAGGCGTCAATTCCTATAAGACGCACAATCTCCTGCAATTCTGCCTCTTCTTCGAGGATTCTCATTGCTTCTTTTGATAGGGTTGTGAAACCAGATGCGATGGAATCAAGGTCGTCACTTACATCGTCTATATAAAGTGAATATGAATTCAACCAGCTTATCGCGGGGAAATGTCTCTGATAGGCAAGACGGTCTTCAAGGCTCCAGAATACCTTTACTACACGGAGTGTTGCCTGAACAACCGGGTCTGATAAATCTCCACCCGGTGGTGAGACTGCACCAATCACACTCAATGCACCTTCCCTTTCAGGATTACCGAGAGGTTTTACCCTGCCTGCCCGTTCATAAAAAGAACTTATCCTTGCGCCGAGATAGGCGGGATAACCTTCTTCTCCCGGCATCTCTTCCAGCCTTCCCGAAATTTCCCTCATTGCCTCTGCCCATCTTGAAGTAGAATCCGCCATCAATGCTACAGAATAACCCATATCGCGGAAATATTCCGCAATTGTAATACCAGTATAAACCGATGCCTCCCTTGCCGCAACAGGCATATTTGATGTATTGGCAACAAGAACCGTTCTTTTCATCAATGGTTCACCACTCTTTGGATCTTTTAATTCTGGGAATTCAATGAGTACATCAGTCATTTCATTTCCACGCTCACCACATCCAACATAGACTATTATTTCTGCGTCTGCCCATTTTGCCAATTGATGTTGTATGACTGTCTTACCTGAGCCAAAAGGTCCTGGACAACAGGCAGTACCACCACGCGCGATTGGAAAGAAAGTATCTATCACCCTTTGTCCGGTACTTAATATTGTTGTTGGTGCTAATCTTTTATCATAAGGTCTGGGAACACGCACGGGCCAGCGCTGTATCAGATTAAATTCTTTAATTCCTTCTTCTGTTTCTACAACATATACTACATCCGTGACTTTATACTTTCCACCTTTTATATCTTTTAATACACCTGATACACCCGGCGGAATCATAATTTTATGAATAACGAGCACACTTTCTCTCACCTGCCCGATTATATCACCGGCCGAGACTTTAATGCCAGGTTTAACCAACGGCTCAAATTCCCATAATTTTTCTCTATCAAGTGCAGGTACCTCAATACCCCTCGTAATATTTGAACCTGCTTTTTCTTTTATCAAGTTTAAAGGCCTCTGGATGCCATCATATATGTTCTCAATAAGACCCGGACCCAATTCTACATAAAGAGGCTGGTCGGTCAGGAATACCGGGTCACCGGGTCCAATACCTGAAGTATCTTCATAGACCTGAATAGATGCACGGTCACCTTCTAATCCAATTATCTCGCCAATCAATCTTTCATTGCTCACCCGGACCACATCATACATACGGGCACCGGTAACATTGCTTGCAATAACCAGTGGTCCAGAGACCTTGACAATTTCACCCTGTCTCATTTTTCCTCCAGAAAAATATCTGCACCTACGGCTTTTTTAATAATTCCTCTAAGCCTTTCAATCGCAATGCGGGTCTTTGTAGCACCAGTAGAAAATGGAATAAGACAAGGAAATGTTTCAGTTTGATATTTTCTGAGCACATCTTTTAATTCGTCTGTAAACTCTTCAGCAAATAATATCACCCGCACACCTTGATTAATTAATTCCTGGGCTTTTTTATCTACTTCACCCTTTTCAACTGCGCAGATCATTGCACCGGTTGCTAAAAAGGGCAAGATCTCCTGTTTTTTGCCGAGAATTGCCAGGTCACCAGACATCAGGGATACTCTCCTTTAATTGTGGTGAAGGAATATTGTATTGTTTTCCCATATAAACCTGGCGCAATCTTTTGATTTCACTCAATTTGAATTGATAATAACCAAACAATGGTTCCACTCCAAATGTAAAGTATCTTGTTAATTTCAAAAATGAAAGTCTCATTTCATCACAGAGTCGTTCAAGTCTTAGAAATGAACCCTGAGTTTCCAAGTAGGTACCACCCTGTTCCACGATATAACCATATATAGTATTACGAAATGCTCTAATAATCGTGCGCAGATCTTTATTTAGATTTTCTAAAAATATCTTTTTAGGAATACTACCATATTCAATATAAACCTGCTTAAATATTTCAAACGAATTTTCAAACTGTCTTGCACGGAAGAAACTGCGGATATTTTCTAAGTCAAAATAGATTTTAAAATATTCTACAAAAAACTGCGAGACCTTTGAAAATTCCCAGAGTTTTTTACAAAGGAATTTATCAAGTTCTGTTGACAGAATAAAACTATTTTTATGTTTGAGGTGTTCAGAAATTATTTCAATTATTTCGGTTGAAGATTCCAATGCTGATATATCAAGGTCATATAATAACCTGGTCTCCCCATTCTTTAATTTTACCTTTAGATTATGTATTGCCTCGGGTAAAGTTATCATTTCTTTAATTTCATAATGTAAACAATATTTATCAAAAAAGTGCCTTTCCTGTTTTTCTATATCAGTAAGCAGATCAAGAAATTCACCGGTGCCGGTATAGACCGTATCACTAAGGATTGGCCGGAAGTTATCAATTCCGGCATCAATGAGCCTATCAAAATGACTTTTTTTTAAAAATTTTGCTTCTTTCGCGCGGACAATGCCATTAACAAAGGCATATCGGGTATCTTCAGTTCCTTTAATCATATAATCTTTTAATTATATCTAAAAAACTGATTCTGTCAATCCCAACAAGACTTAAGTCTAATGGGTCAGCTCTTTTTCTATTCATCCAGAAAATTTTAAGCATTAACCTCTGGTTAATTTTTTATTCTTAAGAAGTGTTGCAAGACCCGCACCAGAAGTCTCCCGGTATTGAATTTTTAAATCCATTCCAGTTTGCTTCATTATTCTCACAACCTCATCAAAAGAGATCTTATGAGTTCCATCAGTTTGAAGTGCATATACCGCACAATCCAATGCCCTTTCCGCTGCCATTGCATTTCTTTCTATGCATGGAACCTGAACCATTCCTGCAACCGGATCACAGGTAAGACCAAGATGGTGTTCAAGCGCCATTTCAGCAGCATATTCCATTTGCTTGATACTTCCACCTAAGAGATATGTTGCACCTGCTGCGGCCATTGAGCAGGCGGTTCCGATCTCTCCCTGGCACCCAACCTCAGCACCAGAGATTGAGGCATTGTGTTTTACAAGATTGCCAAAAAGTCCGGCAATCGCAAGGGCGTTTATAATTTTTTCTTCAGAAAATTTATAATTTTCGCTTAGATATTTGAATACCGCGGGCAATACTCCGCTTGAACCACAGGTTGGTGCAGTGACTATGATTCCACCATCAGCATTTTCTTCAGCGACAGCAAGGGCATAGGAAAATACCCGGCTTATCCTTTCCATCAATCCACGACTATTACAGGACTTTATAAAAATAGATGCTGCCTTCCTTTCCAGCTTTAACGGTCCTGGAAGTATTCCTTCTGTCTTTATTCCTCTTCTAATCGCGTCCTGCATTGATTTCCAGATAGCCGATAGAAATTTTTTGATTTCTTTACCTTCGTACTTAAATACATATTCATATAAAGTAATTCCCTTCTTTGAACAAAAATCATTGATTTCCTCAAAACTTTTGTGGGGATAGATTTTTTTATATTTATTGATTGATTTAAGGTCGCGAATGGCGCCCCCACCTATTGAAAAGACAAGCCATTTAACTTTTTTACCATTCTTTTTTTTTGCCTCAAAAAGCATACCATTAGGGTGTTGAGGTAGAAATGTTTCTTTCTTAAAAATGATCGTTGTATTCTGGGGAGGCAATATCTCTTTGATTGCCTGTTCTGTGAGATGTCCCTTTCCTGTTGCAGCAAGGCTACCATAAAGTGTTACACGATAACTTAAGGCATCAGGATTTTTTTCTTTGAAAATCCTTGCGGCGGTTGAAGGTCCCATTGTATGACTGCTTGAAGGTCCTTTACCAACTCTGTATAATTCCCTTATAGACTCCATGGGCTAAAATATAAATAAAAAATCCAATATGTCAATAACGCATCAAATAAATTTCACATTCTCCTTTTTTACCATAATTTTTTCTGTACAAAATGTAATTCTCTGTATCGCCTAAACAAAGTCAGAAATTTTTTCAGCAAATAAAAATCAATATAAACAATCGCAAATATTTGTGTAAATTTTCTAACTTTTTTTAAGATTTTTGCCTGAAAAGTTGTGATTTTTACGAGACTTAATCGTAGGAAAAATAGAAAAATACTACAAATTTTATCAAAAATAGCCCTGATTTTTAATATCAAAGTGTTGAAATTTGATGGGGTTTGAGGATTTTCTGCAAAAAAGTGGCAAAAATCGGTTTTACTGACATTTTATGTCAAACCACTGACATAAAATGTCAGTGGCTAAAATGCTGAACTGTCCTGCATTTACACGATTTTGTGGATAATTTGTGGATAACTTACTGACATTAAATGTCAGTGAAAAAATTGAAAGTGTTGAAATTTCAGCACTTTTGAGCAGGCACGATTTTTGCTATATATGTATGGCAGAGGGCTAAAAAGGGCATAAAAAGGCTAAAATTAATTTTTTCGTGAAGGACAAACCTCCCCTTCACACTCCCCTCCGCCCCGCTGTTTCCTCCCGGCGGGGCGGGTTAAACAAAGGGGTTGAAGGTGAATCTTGAAAGAGAAAAGTTAAAGGCGAAAGGAGAAAAGTAATGATTGAGAAAGATACCTTTTACATTAATTTACAAAATTGAACATAAGGAGGTTAAAAAATGATTAACGATGATATTAACAATCAAAAAAATGACGAAGATGGTTATTATACAAGATTATATAGAAGTGTTTGGTGCCAGTTAAATCCTGATTATTATTTAAACTGGCGGAAGATTCATCCTGATTATTGGAAGTATTATTACAAAAAGTTAAAAACAGATAATCCTAATCATGCCGCTGAAAATTCGCGAAGGTTTAGAGAAAAACATCCGGGTTATTATCAAAATTATCGTTTAAAAAATAGAAAAAAATTAAGACGCTATTGGCGAATGTATAAAAGAAAAATTCGGGCAAAGATGCGTAAGACGAAAAAGGCACAGGAAAGTTATCTCGGGGACCAGGAAATGCCGGGCCAGACTTCAAACTCACCTTTGGTCAATTGAAACAACCCTGTCCCATCAGCATTGATCACATAAATATGCGAATGACCATCACGATCCGATATAAAGGCAACACGCTTACCATCCGGCGACCAGGTAGGTGAATAATCATCCGCAGGATGTTCAGTTAATCGGGTTAGTTTTCTACTTTCAATTTCCATTATATAAATATCCCTGTTCCGTTCCCGGACCGACTCAAAGGCAATAAACTTTCCATCCGGTGAAATTGCCGGCGCAAAATCAGGAAAGGTATCGTTGGTTAAAACCTGGAAATTAGTACCATCGATATTGACAATAGCAAGCTCCATAAATTTACTCGCAATATTCATT
>JBDRVV010000005.1 GCA_039802005.1 candidate division WOR-3 bacterium | reverse complement strand
CTTCTTCAGTTCTAATAACATTTACAAATTGCGACATTAATTGCTTTACTTGAATCTTGAAGTCAGGACCGGTAGTAACTGAAGGTTTTAATTTCGGTTGTTTTTTAAGTTTTAGCGACTTCATACGAGAAACACGCTTTGCCGCCCTTGTGGCAAAAACAAGTGCCTCAAGTAGAGAATTTGAGGCAAGGCGATTTGCGCCGTGGACTCCGGTACAGGCACATTCACCAAGGGCAAATAGTCTCTCTATAGATGTTTCGCCCCAGGTATTTACCTTTATCCCACCGCAAAGATAATGGGCTGCAGGAACAACGGGTATTGGTTCTCTCGTGATATCAATGCCCCAGCGCAGGC
This sequence comes from candidate division WOR-3 bacterium, assembly GCA_039802005.1. Lineage (NCBI taxonomy): Bacteria > Pseudomonadati > Caldifarciminota > Caldifarciminota bacterium. The sequence continues at coordinate 116,444 of JBDRVV010000005.1, read as the reverse complement.
AGGTTTCATAAATGGTGGGAAACCTATTTTTTATATAATCTGGTTTGAGATGGGTAACATCAAGAAGCACATAGGGGTCGTTATTTTCAATCATTTCGGTAACGCAGGCACGGGCAACAACATCCCTGGGTGCAAGATTTTCAAGAGGGTGATACTTTTTCATAAACGGTTTGCCTTTTCTTGTTTTAAGAATACCTCCTTCACCTCTAACCGCCTCAGATATTAAAAACGACCTGCCGTCAATTTTGATATTATATACCGCAGTGGGATGGAACTGAACAAATTCCATATTCGCTATTTCAGCACCCACACGGAATGCCATCGCAATGCCATCCCCGGTAGCAATGGGTGGATTTGTTGTATGTTCATATACCTGACCAACGCCACCGGTTGCTAAGATTGTTGCGCTGGCAAATATCGTTTCTACGCGCTGGGTATCGACATCAAAGTAGTAGATACCGAGACATTCGCCATCCTGTACAATCAGATCCAGAACAACCTCATTCTCACTTATTGTAAAATCATATTTTTTTGCCTCTTCAATCAACACTCGTTCAATCTCCTGTCCTGTAAAATCCCGTGCATGGACAATCCTGCGGTGTGAATGACCTCCTTCTTGTCCGAGTTCAAAATTACCATTACTATCAACGGAGAAACGACAACCCATCTGATATAATTCTTTTATCAAGGCAGGACCTTCTTTCACCATAATCTCTACCGCATCCCGGTGACATAAACCGTCTCCTGCGTTTAAAGTATCTTCTATATGACTCTCAAATGAATCGTCTTTACCAAAAACGCCTGCGATTCCACCCTGTGCATAATTAGTATTAGACTCTGCCTTGTGCTTTTTTGTGAGAATTAAAACACTGCCGTATTTTGCACTTTTGGTTGCAAAGGTTAACCCCGCAACACCGGAGCCCACAACCAGAAAATCTACCTTTCTGGGCATCAGAAGATTTTACATAAAATTCTTTGAATGTCAATAGAAATTTTCACCGAAAAAATGGCGGTTTAGATATTTTTTTAATTCCTCAATGCCAATTTTTTCTTTTGCAGAAACGAACAATGCATTGGGATACTTTTCATTTAGTCGGACACGCTCTTCATTAAAGAGGCGATCTAATTTATTAAAAACTAAAATCTTCGGTTTATTGTCAGCACCAATTTCTTTTAAAACTTCATCCACTGTTTTAATTTTTGATTCAATATCGTCTTCTGTTGCATCAACGATATGGATTAATAAATCCGCCTCAAGCACTTCAGCAAGTGTTGCACGGAAAGAGGCAATCAAACTGTGGGGAAGTTTTTTTAAAAAACCGACGGTATCGCTAATCAAAACTTTATGGTTGGGTGGTAAAAATAAAATTGAAGTATTTGAATCAAGTGTGGAGAAAAGATAATCTGCGGTAAGCAGGTCACCTTTGGTCAGGGCATTTACTAATGATGATTTACCTGCGTTTGTATATCCAACTGTGCATATTTTATAGAAATCGCGTCGCTGTTTCCTCTGTACCTGTTTTGATAGTTCAATCTTTTTTAGTTCCTTTTTCAGGATTGCGATTCTTTCTTTGATTCTCCTGCGGTCTACTTCTAATTTCTTCTCACCCGGACCCCTGGTACCAATACCACCACCGAGCCTTGAAAGTTCTAATCCCTTTCCCGTAAGTCGGGGAAGGCGATATTCAAGCTGTGCCATTTCTACTTGTAATTTTGCTTCTCTGGTCCGGGCGTGTTTGGCAAATATGTCAAGTATGAGGATTGTGCGGTCGATCACCCTTACCCCGGTTTCTGTTTCAATATTTCTTATCTGAACGCCGGAGAGTTCGGTATCAAATATCAGAAGGTCAATTTTAAAATCCTGTGCAAGTTTGCTCAATTCCTGTGCCTTGCCTTTTCCTATTAACAATGCCGGGTCGTATTTATCCCTTATCTGTATAAAACTTTCAATCACATCACCGCCTGCAGTTTTGGTTAGATTGGATAGTTCTTCAAGCGATTGTATCAATTCCCATCGTTTCAATTTTCCATCGCTTACTCCAATCAGAAAAGTGCGTTCCCTTTTTTCCATTTATTATTAAAGTTTAATCAACAGACCTTGAATTATTAAGAAGATAAATTATACGCTGGAGCGATGTTATAAACGTACCTATGGTGATAATAACCAATATATATACCATAATTTTGGCCCCAAAAAAAGAGCCGATAATTAGAAATAATAATCTGACAAATCGTTCAAATAAACCAACCTGTGGTGATATTCCGACTCCTTCACCCCTTGCCCTTGTATAACTGACCATTAATGAACCGAATTGTGCCAATAAAATCCAATAAAGAACATAATTGGCATTATGAAAATAATAAACAAATAATCCAAGATATATTAAAAATTCATTAACACGATCCAGTGTGGAATCTAAGAATCCTCCGAATTTGGTGACCCTGTTTGTCTGTCGTGCAATTTCACCATCAAATGTATCTAAAATACTGCTGAAGAATAAAATAATACCACCAAGCCAGAAAACACCGTTTTTATAAGCAAGAAAGGCAAATACTGCAATAATAAGACTGAGTATCGTTATAACATTGGGCGCAATATTTAGTTTTATAAGTAATTTTACAATCGGTAATAGAAAGACCTTTTTATATATCGCCTTTAATTTTTTCATCTCTACCTGCAACGATTATTGTAAATTCTCCCCGGTCGGTTTTTAGGTTTTTTAAAATTTCTTCAATGGTGCCTCTCAGAATTTCTTCATAATATTTTGTCAATTCACGCACAAGGACGATCCTCCTATTCGGAAGAACTTCTTTCATTTCGTTTAATGTTTCAATAACCCTGTGTGGTGATTCTAATATTACTGCCGGTCTTGATTCGGTCTTCAATGCTTCAAAAATCTTTTGTCTCTGTCCTTTCTTTTTTGGTAAAAAGCCTTCAAATATAAATCGGTTAATCGGTAATCCAGAAACTACCAGTGCTGCTATCGGTATTGAAGGGCCTGGTATAGAAGTGACCGGGATGTTATTTAAGACAGCTTCTTTTACCAGAACATAACCGGGATCTGATATTAGCGGTGTTCCAGCATTACAAATGAGCGCGATTTTTTTCCCTTCTTTTAATAATTTCAACAATTCGGGTGTTCTCTTTTTTTCAATGCGATCATAATAAGAAATCAGTGGTTTCTTGATATTATATTTTTGAAAAATTATCTTTGCACGCCGCGTATCTTCACATGCGATAAAATCTACTTCGTTTAGAATCTTTATTGCCCTGATTGTGATATCTTCCAGATTTCCTATCGGAGTGGCAACAATAAAAAGAGGCATTAAAGTTTTAATTTTGTGTAATCAAAAAAGTTTAAAGACATTAGGGCAAAACGATAGTCATTGAGGACCTTTTTTGCAATGTTTTCACTTTCTTTGCCCAAGAGCGTAGAAAATGATTCAAAAATTAAATCAAGCCAGCGCGCAATCCCCCGGGCAAGCATTTTGGGCTCAATTACAAGTTTTGCAGAGATATTGAAGTCAGCATCAATCTGGAATTCATTAATAAATGGATATTCTTTCTGGGCGGTTGATTTTGCCATCATTACCGTCTTCAGCACCATCGTATTACCGAGCGGTTTTGAATAATTCTTCAGCATTGCGGAAATAATCTTACAAAACATTTCTACCTGTGCTGGCGTTGCTTGAACAGGCATACCAACTTCAATATGGTCAAAGACTGCTATTGTGGTATTAGGTTTGGTCAGATAATTACAAATGATATTCTCATCCTGAATTTTTTCATTGTTCCCTGCAGCATAAAGTCCCAAAAGTTCACCCTGCTTGAACGCAATAAAAGATTCTTCAATCCCAGCCTTTATCCAGATAAAACCATCAAATTTTGTTGATTTAAGTTTATCTATAAGGATTTTGGGCTGGAGGCGATTGAGGTCTATTCCTGCTTTTATCGGTTGATTCGTTATTGAAGTTATAATCATATTTAACAGGACCTCATCTGTGGCATATTCAGATAAGATACCTGATGTTGCCTTTTTCGCCTTTTCAATAACTTCGGATATTGGAATTATAGTCCTTTCTTTTAAACTCAGTCGTGCGGCATTGAACGGTTCTCCTTGTTTTAAGAATATCAATTCTTCCATCTCAGGGTAGATGATAGAAATATATCCCGAAATACGGTGTGCCCTTTCCCGTTTTGATGCAGTCAATACATTATCAAGATTAATGAATTCAAGGCGTGTATTCTCAAGTATTGGTCTACCCTTGGGCAATTTCATAACATAATATTAAACAATTTTATGAAAAAGTCAAGGATTATTACAGTATTGACATCAATAGAGAATGGATTATAATATATGTGAGAAAGGAGGAATTATGAAGTTGCTGCAAATATTAATGATAGGGTCTTTGTTTTTTTCTGTTGTCCTATCATATGCAAAGGAGTATCAACCGATTCAGGAAATTGAAATTCTCAAGGCGAATGATGCAGGGGCAGCGATCAGATTACCAGCACCATTATATGATTCCAACCGGGTCTGGACCGGCTCTACTGCTAATCTGACAAGAAAAATTGCGTTTGGGAAGTATTTTAAAGGCAGTGCAGATGATACTTTAAGGATTATCACCGTTCAATCCGGGGGAACAAGATATCTTGTCATTGCCACCGATACAATGAGTACGAATTTTGTTAAAAATGGTTTTAGAATAGAAACGCCTTACTCATTTACGAGTGGTAGCTCCGCCTATTCGGTAGCAGTGGGAGATGTTGACGGTGATGAATATACCGATATTCTAACCGGACATTCTGCTACACCATACCGATTAATCTGGTTTGAATGGGATGGGGCTAACTGGGTAGCCCGTGATTCCTTCGCGGTGAATAGTTCAATAAACGATATTGTCTTCGGCGATGGAGACAATAATCCGACAACAAGGGATTTTTATATCAATATTGTTCAGACTTCACCGAGTGCAGCAATAATGAGGGTGCAATGGGACGGAAGTGCCTGGGATACAACAAGGATTCTTTTGAGTGGAACGGTAGCAGCAAGGGGTATCGCAATTGGTGATATCGTGCCCACGCTTTCCGGAAACGAAATCTATGTGGTCGGTGGTGCACGGCTCTGGCAATTATACTGGAATGGAACATCCTGGGATACCCTTACTATATCCAGCGCTTTATCCGGTGCTTATGATGCAGTAATCGGTGATATCAATCCTCTCTTTCCTGGAAATGAAATTGGAATTGTGCATGGTTCAACTTCTTATCAAGTTTCAATCTGGAACTGGACCGGGGCCTACTGGTATGGGGTTGCCTGGGCTTGGACATCAACCTGGGGAGCTGCGGATAATTGTATCGCCATTGGTGATATATTGACCGATAATCCGGGTGCAGAGCTCGTCCTGGTCGGTGGTGCCAGCACCACAGCGATACCTTATATCTTCTGGTATGCACCGAATGGCAGTGCATGGATAAGGGGATTACAAAAATCGGTCGCCTCCCAGAGTGATTATGGAGTTATAATCGGCAATATCAACCGATTTAGAAATTTAAATCAGGAGATTGTGCTTTCGGGCGGTGGCTCACTTGTGGAGATTGAGCAGCGAGATTTAGTGAATGACATTGGGACATATTATTTCCGATTATTGAATCCAACTTCAATTATCAATGCACCTGATACAATCCTTGTTACTATCTTTAATTCCGGCTCAAATCCCCAGAGCAGTTTTCCTGTTCAGTTTGCATTCAAGAATAATCCGATAAGTGGCGCAATACCATTTCCTGGCACCCTTCAACCAGGTGCTGTGGATTCCATAAAAATTCCTGTGGTAATGAATTTTCTCGGCATGGATACCCTTTATGTCTTTACGAATTTATTTGGTGATGTTAATCCGGTAAATGATACCACCAAACTCCACGTTGAGGTCTATGACGAAAGCACGAAGGTAGCATCAAACTTCAATGCGGTGGCATTTCCGCCAGTAAATGCAACGACTTCTCCAGCCTTTGATACTCCTTATAATTGGTGGCGGACAATCCTTGCCGGATCCTATAATTGGGCAAGATATACCAGCGGTTCGAACCCAACTTGCACCCCGCTGGAAGGTTATGCAATGGCGGGTTTTCCGTCATATAATGCGAGCAGTGGTTCAGGTTCCAGATTAAGAACACACAGAATTAATATCGGACCTCAGAATCGAAGATTGATGCTTCGTTTCTATATGTATCATGACCCTAGTTATACGACCAATCCAGATTCAATCGTCGTTGAATTTTCTTGTAATGATACTACTTATACCCCAGTTGCTGCATTCCACAGATACGGTGCGACAGCAGGCTGGTATGCCCATGATGTAGAAATTGGTAATTTCCATGCCGACCGAAATCTTTATCTCGCCTTCCGCGCGCGCAGTGGTTATGGAAATAATATGTTCATAGACTCAGTTCGGGCGTATGTTACCCCACCTACCGCATTTAACAATGACGCTGGAATTATTGCAGCGACACTGGGACCTAAACCATACATTGTCAATAAGCCCACGTCGGTGAATGTAGTGATTAAAAATTTTGGATTTAACCCGGTTACATCAATTCCGATTTTCTACACCACCGGTGGGGCGGATACGACATTTGAAACCTGGACCGGTTATCTTGAGATTGGACAGATTGCAAACTATTCGTTCACGCAACAATTTGTACCAACGGCTTCCGGCGATAATACTATCTGGTTTGGAACAAAATTGTCGGGCGACCAGAATCCACAGAATGATACAATCGTTAAAGTAGTTACTGTATGTCCTTATTCCCACACGCCTCCTTATACGAAGGATTTTGATGAACTCTGGATTAATTCAACCGAACCGCCATTCTGTGGCTGGTATATAATTGATGGTGGTTCACAAACGCCACCGGTTACGGACAATAATGACTGGCATCGTTATGTTTCAACAAGTCCATCACGGACCGTGGCAAGGGTGTACTTCTCACCAACTGAAGTGCATGACGACTGGCTCATTTCACCGAGGTTTGATTGCAGTGCCAGTGGTAATTACATACTCAATTACTGGCATTACTATAATGATTATACTACCTCAAGGTTGGATTCGGGCCGCGTCCTTGTCAGCACTGACGATGGCGCAACCTGGCAGATGATTCATTTCTATTCCAATGCCGATGATTCAGGCTATAAGTCCGTGGATGTGACATCTTTGGTTCAAGGTGAGAACGATGTGCGCTTTGCCTTCCATTATGTGGCGAATGATGAATTGTACTGGTATGTTGACGACTTCGTCCTTGATTTCACTGTGGGAATAAGTGAAGTAAACAAGAATATAGTTAATGAATATTTTCTTATCACCCATCCCAATCCTTTCTCAAATCAGATAATGATAAATTACGGAGTACCAAAGAGTTCTGAAATTGAGATTGTAGTCTACAATGCTGCAGGACAGATGGTAAGAACGCTCATGAAGGCAAAGGTTGATAAAGGTTTGTATAAAATGAGTTGGAACGGTTACGATGATTATGGCCGGAAATTGCCCAATGGTGTGTATTTTGTACGAATGAATACCGATAGCCGGAAAATAACAAATAAGGTGCTAATGGTTAAATAAATACCTATCGCGATTGATTGTAAGAAAGCCCCTTCATAAGAAGGGGCTTTCTTATTTAAGAAATTTTAAAAAATTTTAAAGCCAACGGTTTTTTATAAAAATTTTATAGGCAGCAAAGAAAGGGGTTAATAAGAGACAGAGTAACCAGAATAAATCTCCAATGACAAGATAGATGGTATGCATATTGAAATGCGGTAAAGAAAAAGTTATTATATCCTCGGTAAAGAGTTCTGTTTCTTTTTTTATCCTACCATACTGGTCTACGACCATTGATATGCCGGTATTGGCACTGCGTACCAGGGGAACACCAGTTTCTACTGTTCTTAAGATTGCCATATCATTATGTTGCTGGGGTCCGGAAATCTTTCCAAACCAGCCGTCGTTCGTGATATTGACGAGTAATTGGGCTCCCTTTTTCACAAACTCTCTTGATATTTCCGGGAATATTGATTCAAAACAAATAAGACAGGAGAATTTTATACCATTAGTCGAAAATACCGTATATTCATTTCCGGGTGAATAATCACCTTCGCCAAAATCAATCTTTCTGAATAAGGGGATGTATTTATCAAAAGGGATATGTTCGCCGAAGGGAACGAGATGAATTTTTTTGTATTCCTGGATTATGCCTTTTTCGGGATCAATTAAGACCGCCCCATTGTAAATCTCATGTTTTTGCTTGTCGTATATGGGTGTTCCAGTGAGTATTGGAACGCCGAGTCTGTTTGACAGTACTATTACTGAATCCTGATAAGCACCCGGAGTTTTGATATTGATAGGAGTTGCAGTTTCGGGCCAGACAATCAAGGAAAGTTTTTTATCTGGATTTCTTTCCTGACACATTTCAGAGAGTTTTAGTAGACGACGGAATGTTTCATCGCGCATCTGGGCGGTAAATTTTAAATTGGGGTCAATGTTGGGCTGGACGATACCGATAGTGATTTCTTTTGAAAAATCTGACTTACTATGCAATCTTATATATCCGAAGAATATTGGTAATAGAAAGATAATGGCAGATATAATGATGTTTTTTATTTTCTTATTGAGCAAAAAATAAAAAAGTGAAACATTGAGAAGAACCAGCCAAAAAGATGTCCCATAAACACCATAAATAGAAGCCTGCTGGATTATTAAAGGATAACGGGCTTGGGAATACCCCAGTGAAAGCCAGGGAAAACCAAGTTCTCCGAGTCCTTTTAAATATTCAAGACCTGCCCATATAAAGGGTAATGACCAGAGGCCAATTATTCTTGCAAATAATAATCCAGTAGCAATATACAACGCAATATATATAAACATCAATGCCATTCCCAAAATCATTAGCAACTTTATATTAACTTCTATCTGTAAAAATATAATCCAGAATAGAGAAAAAAGGGAGAATAAAAAGCCAAAGGTCAAACCGTAAAGAAAAGCTTTTGAAAGGGTTGAGTTATAGACTACAAAAAGTAGCGGAACGAGTCCGAACCAGGCAAGAAAATAGAGCCCGAACGGATGGAAAGAAAGTGACAAAATTATTGCAGAGAGACAAATTAATACAAAATTTTTCATTGAACATTTTTAAATTTTTACCATTTTATTTTTAGTCGCTGATTCATAGAATGCATCGGTGACACGGGCAATTAATAATCCATCTTCAGCAGTAAAAGGCGGACTTGTATTCTTTCTGATTGCATCAATAAAAAATTGTGCCTGAAGTTCACAGGCAACTTTATAAAGATTTTTGACTGGAATTGATGGAGTAACATTTACCAGTTCGTTGTGCAATTCTTTATGAATTTTTAATGGATTGAGTAGCGCCCCACCTTTTCTGCCGAATATGTTGCAGTAAAGGAAATCTTTGTCAAATAATAACGACCAGCCGACTTCAATTGTAAGTAAGGTACCGTCCTTATAATTGATTATACACAGGGCAGTATCTTCCACTTTTGTATCAGATTCTTTTTTGTGCATTGAACCGAAAATTGTATCAACTTCTTTGTCTTCAAGAAAATGGGTAGCAATGGCGAGGATCTGGGTTCCAAGTGTTAAAAACGCACCGCCACCACTTTTCAAAAGGTCCATACGCCAATCAGAAAGAACCCATTCTTTCATTCCTAAAAGCCATCCAGCTTTTAAATAATATACATCTCCGAGTTCACCTTCTTTGATGAATTTCTTTAATGTTTGAACATCCGGTCGGAATCTTCCAGTGAGGGCAACTGCCACCTGTTTCTTTGTCTGTTTGGCAATCTTTGCCACTTCCTGTGCTTCGCTGAGGCTTATCGCCATCGGATTTTCACATAGAACATCCTTACCGAATTTTAACGCTGCAATCGTCATTGGTGCATGTAGATAATTGGGTGTAGAAACGACAATTGCATCTATCTCTTTATCTTCTATCATCTCTTGAAAGTCAATGTACCTCTTAGGAATACTATATTTATTAGCAATCTGTTCAACCTTCTGCGTATCGGTATCACATAAAGCAATCAAATTACAATCGTTGTTCTTTTTAAAGACGGGAATATGTGCAATCTGTGCGTGAGCACCGCAGCCAACAATCCCGATTTTAACTGTTTTTTTCATACCCCTAAATATAGATTAAATTCATACGGATGTGGTCTTAAATGGACTTCTTCAAATTCTTTTGTCTTTACTTCAATCCATCGTTCAATAAGGTCGGCATTGAACACATCACCCTTTAGCAAGAATTTATGGTCTTCCTTTAATGCATTTATTGCTTCATAGGAATTTGTTGGTAGTTTTTCTCTTTTATCTGGTTTAAGATTATTCTCTATTCCATCAAGTCCGGCAAGGAGTACAGCACTCATTGCAAGATAAGGATTGCTTGTTGCATCAGGAATGCGATATTCTATATCAAGTTCTTTTTTATTTCTTATATACGCAGGTACACGGATTGCTGATGTCCTGCTTCCAAGGGCAAAATCAGTATAAGTCGGTGCTTCAAATCCTGGAATCAGTCTTTTATAAGAATTTGTGCTGGGATTTGTAAAAGCACAGAGTGCCCGTGAATGTTGAAGTATCCCACCAATATATTTGAGGCATAATTCGCTAAGATTGTTTTTTGAATGCGGGTCATAAAAAAGTGATTTGTTTTTTTCACCAACGTATTGATGAAGATGGAGCCCATTCCCTGGTTCGCCGATAAATGGTTTGGGCATAAATGTGAGATATATATTCCGACTTTTTGCAAGAGATTTCAATAAATATTTTGATAAAAATAGATTATCGGCAGATTTTAATAAAGGTTCCAACAATAGCTCTATTTCCATCTGTCCTTTTGAACCAACTTCATGGTGATGGTATTTTGCCTTTATTCCACATTGATTTAACAATTTTACCATTTCATTGCGTAAATTTGTATAAAGGTCTTCTGGTGGTCCAATATGATATCCACCTTTATACCTTATAGGATAATGTATTGCATTTTCTGCTTCATTAATATATTCAAGCCGATAATAACTATAACCCGGACCCTCGGCATATTCGCATTTTTCAAAAATATAGAATTCAAGTTCAGGTTGAAAAAATGCCTGGGTATTGAGAACCTTCTTTAAATAATTTGTTGCTTTTTTGGCAATATTTCTTGAATCCCGCTCGTAAGGGATCAGCTTATCAGGCAGATAGACACTGCACAAAAAAGAGATTGTTTTATCTTCAAAAAATGGGTCAATAAAAGAAGTAGTCAAATCAGGAAATAAGAGCATATCACCTTTCTGAACCCCCTTGTACCCGGGTAGACTTGAACCATCAACACCAACCCCTTCAGAAAGCATCTCATCAAATCTTTCAACCGGAATTGTGATGTGATTTAGGGTTCCAATAAGTGTGCAATATTTTAAATCAATAAATTTAATTCCTTCTTTTATTAACTGTTTTTTCTGGTGACTTATTTCTCGTTTTTTCATAACCATTACAATTATAAATAAAAAAAAAGAATAGTCAATAGATACAATATAATTGACTTTTTTTAAAAAATAAATATACTTATCACAAAAAAATGATTTATCACAACATCTCCAAGGATAAAATTTCTAAATGAACCCGGGTTTTATCATATTTATCATAACTTATATCGTAATCGGCATTCAAAATATTCCGGGCATTCATATTAACAGAACAGCGGGTGCCCTTTTGGGGGCTGTGGCTATGGTATTTTTCGGTGTGATATCATTGAAAGAAGCATACGCAGCGATTGACCTTGATATAATATTATTCATTCTGGGTATGATGATAATTATTGCATATATGGAGTTATCCGGTTTTTTTGAAATAGTTGAGAGGTGGATATTGCACAGGGCAAAAAGTGCTTCAGGACTATTGTTTTTTTTAATAATATCATCAGGAATTGCATCAAGTTTGTTTATGAATGATACAATATGCCTTCTGTTTACGCCGATTGTTTTAAGGATCACCAGAAAAGCACAACTCAATCCAATTCCTTTTCTAATTGCATTAGCAACATCTTCAAATATTGGCAGCACAATGACTGTTATCGGTAATCCACAAAATATGCTTATTGGTCTATATTCTAAGATTCCTTTTTTGGAATTTTTAAGAATTCTTTCACCGGTATCAATCATAGGATTATTATTAAATTTTCTATTGATACGTTTAATTTATCATAATGATTTTGTCGGCAGGAAATTAGACATTGAATTTGATGAAAATAAAATCGTTATTCAAAAAAGGCTTTTTATAGCGTCATTTATTACATTAATTTTACTTTTGATATTCCTTTGTTTGGGTTATAGCCCTCAAAATGTTGCAATCACCCTTGCATGTTTTCTGATTCTTGCCGGTGCCGATAAGCCGCGCAAGGCATTGGAAGAAGTGGACTGGCAGTTGCTTCTATTTTTTGCCGGTTTATTTATTGTAATGCGAGGCGTGGAGAAATCAGGCATAACATTATCTATATTTGAGTATGTGAAGCAGTATCTTGCCAATGGTAAATTTTCTCAGATTTTCAATTTGACCGTTGGTTCAACCATACTATCTAATATTATAAGCAATGTTCCTGCCGTTATATTATTTTCACATTTCTTTGCTGGTTTAGCGAATTCTAAAGTTGCCTGGCTTACACTTGCCATGTCTTCAACCCTTGCTGGAAATCTAACTATCATTGGTTCGGTTGCAAATATAATTGTTTTTGAATCATCTGGAAAAGAAGGAGTAAGGGTTGGGTTTTTTGAATATTTAAAAGTTGGTTTCCCATTGACGCTTATTACTCTATTCATTGGTGTTGTCATATTATTAATATCTGGTTAATGTAAGTTATAAACTCCCTTGAAAATTTATCTTCCTCCAATATAATATAATTATATGAAAGTTTTAATCCTTGCAGTTCCTATTGGCGCGGGACATTTAAAGGCAGCAAATGCAATTAAACAGGCAATAGAAAAATTATCACCAGATTCTAAAGTCAGATTTGAAGATTGCTTCAAATGGGTATTTCCGCTATACGGGTTCATGTATAAAAACATTTATGAATTCTGCCAAAAAAACGCAATCTGGCTTTTGAAGATTTTCTATCAGGGTATGGGTGTGAAAACTGGGGGTGACAAAACTCTTTATAAATTTCATAAAATGACTGCCTATAAATTTTCTGATTTACTCAGGGAATACAAACCGGATTATGTCTTGTGCACACATTTTTCACCCTGCTATTATACTGCATTATACAAAAAGTTATTCAATTACAAAATGGGTGTTGTAATCACGGATTATTATATTCACCCGCACTGGGTTAATAAAGAGGTTGATGACTATTTTATACCAAATGAAGACCTGGGTGAGCAGATAACAAAATATGGAATTAAGGGAGCGCAAATTTATCCATTCGGTATTCCAGTGAGTATTTCCTTGGAAGGCGAGATTGATAAAAATGCAGCACGGCAAAGATTTGGATTATCTACTGAAAGGATTTCGGTCGTGGTAATGGGTAGTAAGATCTTTGGTGGAGAATGGTTTGAAATTGTTCGGGAGATTATTGACTTTGATTATGATTTGCTGGTCTTGTGTGGAGAAAATAAAGAAGCAATGGAAAAAATCAAGAAACTAAAAGGTAAGGCAAATCTAAAAATTTATGGCATGGTTGACAAGATTCAAGAATTGATTTCAGTCTGTGATATTCTAATTACAAAGGCAGGTGGTATAACAACGACCGAAGCAACAAGGGCTGGTCCTTGTCTTTTGTTTGCTAATTCAATCCCTGGTTTGGAGGATAAGAACGAAGAATTTTTTATAAGCCATAACGCAGGATTGAAAATTACAAAAGACAATGCCAAGAGAGTTATGAACGATCTGCTTTGTCATAAAGAAAAGATAATTCAATTGAAAAGAAATCTTTTAAGACTCGGTAAAAGTAATTCTGCGTTAAATATTGCCCGGGTAGTACTAAAAGCAGCGGATAGATAATCTTTCATAAAAGATTTATTTTAATTAAACATTGTCTTTTTATAATGATTAAAGGGGGCATATGACCCGAGAAGATTTTGAGGAAGCTATTAAGGAATCTTTGAAAAAATTGCCAAAAATTCTGCGGGATAAATTGGTAAATGTAGAGTTTGTGATTGAAGATAAACCCATACCACAAAAAAACCTTTTGGGTCTATACCAGGGTGTTCCTTTGAAGAAACGGGGATTCTGGTATGGAAATGTTTTGCCTGATAAAATTACATTGTTTAAATATAATATTGAGAATTTAACAAAAAATGATGATGAAACGAAAAGATTGATTTATGAAGTGCTTCTTCACGAAATTGGACATTATTTTGGGTTTGATGAAACTGAACTACAGGATATGGCTTCTCATAAATAGAAGAGAGATTAATAGGTTGGTATTTCCAAAAAAGTAATAACAAATTATTGCGATTGAAGGAATAGCAATATTTCATTATTTTCGGGATTTATTTCCAGAGCCTTTTTTAATGCCTTCATCATTGACTGCCGCTCTCTCCTGTTTTGATATATCAATCCTTCAATAAAATGCTGCTGACCCAGTAGATATCGTTCTAATTTCTTTAAGTCTTCAATATCTTCAATAATTTTACCGAGTTCAATTCTGTGTTCAATTAAAGAATTTATATTAATTTCCCAGTTTTCATTACTCAAACTCAAGGGTGTAAAGAATTCTAAGATTGGCTTGTCGTCTGTATTAATCATTGCACCAATGGAAAAATGATTAATTTTTTCTGTATCAAGTAGATAAGAGATAGCAAGAAGATAAGGGTCATTGAGCATTTCATCTTTGACATTTTTGAACGATTCAAATTTTATTTTTTGGGAATGATTTGTCCCTACAAGTATACCGTGAGAATAACCAAGCCAGATTGAAGTATGGGGAAAAACATCAGCAAAGGTTTTTATCAAAGATTTGAATTGCTGTGGACTTAGTTTATGAAATGGTAAGTACTGACAGACTACGCCTTTTTCAGATAAATGCTCTTTGCATAGCATAAAATATTCTTTAGTATAGAGACTTCCGCTACCCAATATGGGATGTGTGGGATCGCAGGAAATGATGTCGTATCTTTTTTTGCTCAAAAGCAAGAAATTCCTTCCATCATTTGGAATAAAATTTACCAGCGGGTTATTGTAAATATAATTATTAAATTTCGCAAAATATTTTGCTGCCTCGCGTAAGCCCGGACATATTTCAACACAGTCAATCTGTTTAATATCATATTTTGCAATAGCTGAAGTCGTTATACCGACTCCAAAACCAATGACCAATACTTCCCGGGCGTCGGGATTGAAAATAAAAGGTAAATTCCCTAACATTTTTACAACCTTTAATGCATCATAGGTTGTGCCAATTACTGCGCTGTTATTTACATAACACGACCTTATACCTGTGGAACGGTCTTCGCTCACAATTACAGTTCCATCCCGTGTTTCTTTATAATATAAAACACGGTCCTGTCTACCTGGTGAGTGATAGATGGAAGGGGGCAAAATAAAGGTATTTCTTATTGAATAGAAGGTGATAATAATTGCACAAACAAAAGTTATAATATTCAACAGTTTCTTTTTTAAATATATTGTAAAAACAAAACCAATCAGCAAATTTATAAAAGCAATAAAAATTAATCCCCTTATAACTCCAAGGTAATGTATCAATAAGAGCCCCGCAAATAAAGAGCCCAATGCACTGCCCAGTGTGTTTGAAAAATAAACATTGCCCAATCTTTTGCCGAGTTGCTGAATTTTCTGACCGTATAAAGTGCAAATCAAGGGAAAACTGATACCCATAAATATGGTGGGTACAAAAACTATAGCCACCGAAAGAATGAGTGCGGGTAAAAACATTCTGAAGGCAGGTATTTCAAGAATATTCTGGAATAAAAAAAGTAATAGCGGTAGTTTATGTAAAAACAGACAACCAATCAGGATGTATAATCCTATCAGCAATTGAATTATGGCAAAGATATTGTAAAAATTTGATTTTTTTGATAACTTCGTAAATATAATACTGCCAATAGAAATTCCGGTTAGAAAAACGATAAGAATTATAGTGAATGTGTAGGTGGAATTGGTAAGAAATATTGATAATGCGCGCATCCAGAAAATTTCACATGCAAGGCTGGAAAAACCTGTAAGTGCAGCAACAGATGGCAGGTATTTCTCTAAATTCTTCATATTTGTCGGTTTGAAGACATGTGGGTCTAATTTATTATCTTTATCCTCTACAAGTATTTTTGAACGCTGTAAAAACAGAAGAATACCAATTGTAAAATTTATTGAAATTGCAATTAATTGAGTAATAGAAAGCCCAAAATTTCTAATAAAAAAGAATCCCGTTAATAATGCACCAATTACACCACCCAGTGTATTCAGTCCGTATAATGTCCCAATTCCGTTTTTGATTTTGTTTTCATCCTGCACATATAGTCTTATGAACACGGGAAATGTTCCGCCCATTAAGAATGTAGGAACGAATAATATTATAAAGGTCATGATAAATATTAGTACTGATGAACCTGGTTGGTTCAGGTGGACATTATTTAAAATACCTTTATACAAAATCGGCAACTTATTTGTGAAAAAAAGTAGCAATAAAGAAGAAAAACCAATTCCCAATTGAAGCTGCAAAAATAATTTATTATAATTCTTAATTCTATCAATATAAGAACCATAATATAATCCACCCAGACCAAGGCCTAACATGAATGCAGTTATCACAATTGTATTTGCTACAGTTGTTGACCCAAATGCGAGTAATAGTAATCTTGCCCAGACTACCTCATATATCAATGCAGAAAAGCCAGAAAAGAAATAGAGAATTAGATATAAATCCATTGAGTGAGTATAATTGAGTTCTTAAGAAAGTCAAGTTTAGCAAATTTTAATCTATTGACCATTAGATATTTTTCAATATACTCAATTGATGGAAGAAAATTATATTAATCAGGGTGACCTGGTTTTGATCTATCTTGATGAAAAAAGACAATTTTTAGTCCAAGCTGTTTCAAAATTGAAATTATCAACCGATTTGGGGGATATTAAAATTGATGAAATTATAAATAAAGAGTTTGGTTATATTGGCAAAACACATCTGGGCAGAAATTATTATTGCCTCAAGCCCGCAACGAGTGATTTAATGTTGAAAATAAAGAGAAGGACAACGATTGTGTATCCAAAAGACCTGGGTTATCTATTATTTGAGACTTCGGTAGGGCCTGGTTCAAGGGTAATAGAAGTCGGAACCGGAAGTGGCGCACTGACATTATTTTTATCAAAAATTGTTGCACCTGATGGTGTTGTCTATTCATATGAGAGGAATGAGGAATTCCTTGAAAATGCAAAAAAGAACTTAGAAAAAATCAAATATAAAGCTAAGATTGAATATTTTCTCAGGGATGTAGCGATAGACGGTTTCATTCAGAAAAATGTTGACGCTGTATTTATTGATGTCCCTGAACCATGGGATGTTGTGCCAAAGGCATTTGATGCATTGAAAGGCGGACATCACTTGGTATCATGGAGCCCAAATATTGAACAGGTAAAAAAGACAGTGGAAATGCTCCAATCAAAAAGTTTTGTAAAAATAAAGGTTTGCGAGATTATTCAGCGGGATATTTTAATCAGGGAAAGGGGTGTTCGTCCAAGAGAAAGGGGGATTACTCATACTGCTTATCTTGTGAGTGCGACCAAGATATCTATTTGAATATCAAAAATTAAATATCATTCCAGATAAATTAAAGGGTCAACAGGTTTTCCTTCTTTTCTTAATTCAAAGTGTAGCATTGGTCCCGATAATGAACCACTTTCTCCTACTCTACCAATTATTCTGCCCGAGGGTACTTCATCACCGACTTTAACAAGAATTTCTGATAAATGCCCATAAAGTGAATAAAATCCATCCTGGTGGTCGATTACAACTAAATCACCATATCCAATAAATTTCCCTGCATATACAACTTTGCCCTGGGCAACTGCATAAACATTTTCTCCATAATTGCTTAAGATATCAATGCCATTGTTTTTTGTCGTTGTGTTATACTTTGGATGGATAACCTTGCCAAATTTTGTACCCACCGAACCTTTACAGGGCCAGGGTAATTTACCTTTGTTTATCTCGAAATAACTCTTCGCACTTGCTTCTTCCTTTTCCTTCTTTTTTTGGAGAGAAACAATTAAGTCTTCAAGTTTACGCTGTGCACTCTTAAGTTCCTTCTCCACTTTTTTCTTCTCATTTTCCTGTTTCGCTATTTCATCAAGGATTTTTCTCTTTTCTTGTCTTTCCTTGTTCAATTGTTCAAGTTCCTGTTCTTTTTCCTGGCGTCTTGTTTCCAATACCGAAATCAGTTGCTCACGCATTTTTTTATCAGCAAGATATTTTGTCCAATCATCTTTAAATTCAAAGAACAATTTTCTGTCATTTTTTGCAAGAATCTGGAGATAATAAGAAGTTGAAAGTATTTCAGGTATTGATTTTGATGAAAATAAAATTTCCAGTTTATAGAAAGGAGTCCATTTATAAAGTCGGATTAATCTTTCCTTTAATTCCTCTTTTTGAAATTTCATCTTTGACTCCAGCCTTGCAATTTCGCGATTCAATTCGGCAATCCTCGTTTTTTCTTCATATTCCTGGGCAGTGAGTTTTTCAATATACTCGGTAGAAAGGTTTATAGCCTCATCTATCTTTTCAATCCTGGAAAGGGCGCCTGATTTTTCTTTCTCAAGTTGTTTTATTTCCTGTCTTACTTCACTCAATTTTTTCTTAAGGTCATCAAGTTCTTTCTGCTTTTGATTTATTTGTAAAAATAAACACAAAAATATCAAAACGAATTTCATTTTAAGAACCTTCTCAATGCAATACTTGAACCTATTATACCAAATATCATACCGAATAATACAGTTCCCAGAAAGAATAAGGTTTTGGGGAAAAACGGAATATTGAAAAATGATGATGCAATCCGCACGGTTATTATAAGAAGAATATAAGCAATGATACCACCCAAAACACCCTGGATTAGTCCCTGAAAAACAAATGGAATCGTGATAAATGTATCAGTTGCGCCAACAAGTTTCATTATCTCAATTTCTGTAGCATGGGCAAAGATTGTTAGTTTAATGGTCTGGAATATGACAAATATAACGGAAAGGGTAATTATGATTAATAAGCCAATATCAAAAAATAACATAATATTAGTTATCTTTTTGAGTTGTTCAACAAGTTCTCCACCGTATATTGTATCCTTTACTCCTTTAAGCAATAAAACCTTCTTAGTGATTTCTTCCAACCCTTTTGTATTACGATATTGCGGCTCAAGTTTTATTCTTATAGATGCAGGTAATGGATTGTCTTCAAATACACGGATTATTTCTTTTGTTTCAGAAACTTCTTCCTGGAGTTGTTTTAATGCAGTTTCAGCCGATACATAGACGACTTCCTGAACACCGGTTATCTTCTGTATGCTATTTTTTAACCACTGGATATCTGCTCGTTCTTCAAGAAATGCGATGATTTCAATCTTCTCATCAAGAAGGTTTGCCATTTTATAAAGATTGACCGTGACCAATCCAAAAATTGATAATAAATAAAAGGATATCGCAGCAACGAGTAAGGATAGAATGAATAGAGAACGGCTCCTGACTATTGTTCTAAACCCTTCTCTTATCCCAATGCGTAATGCCATATTAATCCTTTCTCATTTATCTGAAATAATTTTACCATTTTCCAGATGGATGATGCGTTTTTTTGCCTTGCGCACGAGTAACTGATTATGGGTTGCCATCAGAATTGTTGTACCCTTATAGTTAATATCCATTAAAATTTCAAGGACCTCCTGGGAACTTTTTAAATCCAGATTTCCAGTTGGTTCATCAGCAAGCAGGATGTATGGGTCGCGCACCAATGCCCGGGCAATTGCAATCTTTTGTTGCTCACCGCCAGAAAGTTGGTATGGATAATTAAATTTCTTGTGGCTTAATTTTACATAGGTTAAAATATCAAAAACTTTTTTCTTTAGATCCCTGGGAGGAATATCAGTGACTTCAAGTGCAAATGCGACATTCTCTTCAACCGTTCGGTCCTGAAGAAGTTTAAAATCCTGAAAAATAACGCCAATCTTGCGACGGAATTCGGGCAGTTTATTATGTTTTAGGAAATGAAGATTGTAATCAAGAACCTTGATTGTTCCTTTTGTAGGCTCTTCGTCTTTGTATATGAGTTTAAGAATTGTACTTTTGCCCGCACCGGTTGGACCAGTGATAAAAACGAATTCTCCTTTTTGAATATCAAAAGAAATGCTATCAAGTGCGACCCAATCCTTCTGAAAAATTTTTGTTACTTTATCAAAGACAATCATAGACTGTTTATAACTGCCGCAAGATAACCCGCACCAAAACCATTGTCAATATTCACCACTGCCACACCCGGGGCACAGCAATTCAACATCGTCAACAAGGGCGCAACACCATTGAAATTCGCACCATATCCAATGCTTGTGGGAACGGCAATTACAGGTGCTGAGAATAATCCACCTACGACTGACGGAAGAACACCATCCATTCCTGCAACGACGACAAGAACCCTTGCTTTTTTTATCTGTTTTTTGAAATTTAATAGTCTGTGTAATCCTGCAACACCAACATCATATATTCTTTTGACATTACTACCCATAATCTCGGCAGTGACTGCCGATTCTTCAGCCACGGGGATATCCCCGGTTCCTGCCGATATTACAACTACCAGTCCGGATTTCTTCTTTGGTTTACCAATATAATACAATCTGGCTTCAGGATAATATCTTCCTGACTTAAATTTACTGGCAAGCAACCTGGCAACCGATGGATTAACCCTTGTTAAAAGAACCTTTTTATTTACTCTGAGTATCTGCCCTGCACATTTTAATATCTGCTCTTCAGACTTACCCTGACATAACACAACTTCAGGAAATCCCTTTCTAATCTCACGGTGCAGGTCTAATTTTGCGAACCCTATATCACTTATTGTTTTTATCAATCGTTTTTTTATATTATCACTCCTAACTAAAATATCTGGGCGGAAAATTTATAGACCTCTGTGTCCTTCATTTTGTAAGCATCTTCAGGAAGTCCTGCCTTGACACAGGTCTGTTCTAAAAATTCTTCAACCGTCCACCCATAATCAGTCGCTACCTGTGGTAAAAGCAAACCGCTATAGTAGCCACGACGAACAAGTAAACCATCCCTGCCAATGACAATATCTTTAAAATCTTTTACCTTTTCCATTGGAGTGAGTACTGAGATCTCAATTTCAATCTCGGAAAGTTCCTTTTCATTAACGGGATTGAATCGCGGGTCATGGAGCGCGGCTGCCTTTGCCATCTCCTGAGTAATTTTATAAAGAGGTTCATCGGCAATGATATGACCGATACAACCCCTTAAATTTCCGTGTTTGGTGATTGTCACAAATACGCCATAAGGCTCTTTAAGCTTTTCAGGAAGTTCTTTGAATTCAGGGGGTTTTTTGCCTTTAACCACAGCCTCAATCGTTTTTCTTGCAATATCCTTTAATATTTTCTTTTCGTCTTCGGTAAATCCAAGGTCAACGCCGACTTTTTCATGTTCTTCTTCTTGTCCTTTGAAAAAAGCCGCTGAAAGATAACCAACAACCTGTGTATAATCACCCGTAACATTACCGCTCGTTCCATAGATTAATACCCTTGATTTGTCGGCACCCAATTTTTTTGAAGCAAGCATTACTGTAATGATTGGACCGCCTCCACAGGCTTCGCAACTATCTGAAGACAGTCTTTTATACAAAAGTTCAGGGTCATATTTTTCTATGGCGTCGATCACAAGATTATCAAGTTTTTCTGCCTTTTCCTGATTATGATAATGAGAAAGATCCGAACTCGCAATCACCAGTACTTTTCTACCTTTTGTCGCATTCACAATTGCATCAGCAAGTATTTTGCAGGTATTATAATCATGAGAGCCCATAACTATTTCAACCAATTTAAATTTTTTTAAAACGACCTGGAGAAAAGGAATCTGTATTTCCACCGAATGTTCTTCAGCATGTGCATTTGGAACATATTTAATAACTTCGGGATTTTGCTTAATAATACTTTCTGCAAGATTTTTATCAAATTCTATTTTGCCTAAAGGTGTTTCCCTGCCCGGCATTTTATCAACAGAAACCCCATAAAACCCATGCCGATGGCTTGGACCTATTACTATTACATCATCAAATTCCTTATTTTCTAATAATTTATAAGAGAATGCCGCAAATGGTCCGGAATACATATAACCCGCATGGGGTGAAACCAGTCCAAAGATTTCACCCGAAACCTTTGCCTTGGCATTTTTCAGATAGGTCTTTATCACCTCTTGTAAATCTTTTTCTCTACCTGGATACCAGGAACCTGCATGGATCGATTCGCGGTATTCTCCACTATTACAAGTTTGTGCCATGAGTATAACTCCTGTTAGAAAAATTTTAGTGATAAATCTAAACATATATTATGTAAAATTTCAATCATCAGGAAGGATTACCCGAGATAAAATGCCTGCGAGTATCGCCTTCATAATATCAAATGGTATAAATGGTAAAACTGCCAGTTTCATTGTTGTTAAAAAGTTTGTTTTGAGCAGAAATGCGAAATTCAAAGCGCCGATAAAATAGATCAATAAAACGCCGAACAGCATTATCAGAATCTGGCTTAAGAGTTTTTTGTGTCTATGGGCAAGTAGTCCAATAAAAATTGCTGCGGGAATAAATCCTAATAAATAACCTATGGTCGGACCGGGATTTAGCCCTGCGCGAAATCCAGCAAACCAGGGAATACCAATCGCCCCAAGAGTTATATAAAAAATCATGCTCAAACCAGCATAAAATCCCCCTAAAAGTACACCGCTCAATAATACTACAAATACCTGCCCGGTTACAGGAACCGGAGTAAAACCAAGCGGAATCCGAATTTGCGCAAAGATCCCGGTAAACAAAGCAAATAGCAAAGAAAGTCCAATTTTTTTAATCAAACTCAATTCTTTTAACCATCTAAAGTATGCGACCATTCCATCATTTAGATAACCAATAGGTTTTGCAATATTCATTAGACCTCCTGAAATATTTTAGTTAAAATACAATAAAAGTCAAGCCCAGGAATTATTTGAAGTTTATCCGTTTATTATCCCGAAGATAATGCCCGTGACGACAAGTATAAAAGGGTCTATTTTCTTTACAAAAAGCAATATGACGAGACATATAATTCCAAATATCCCGTATACGATATTGAACCAATTCATTGGAACGAAGATAATCCCAGTTGATAACAAGATTGCAACGACTGCTGATTTTATACCATTTAAAAACGACTGAACATAGCGATTGTGCTCTATCTTTTTGTATATCTTTATTAAAATTATGAGCATTATAAATGATGGGAGAAATATTCCAATAGTAGAAATTAATGCTCCGAAAATTCCCATTACTTTAAAACCCACAAATGTTGCGGTGATTGCCACCGGTCCGGGTGTTATCTGCCCCAGGGCAAAGCCATCAAGAAACTCCCTTGTTGTAAGCCAGTCCCGGTAGACGCAGACTTCATTCTGAATAAATGGAATTGCGGCATATCCACCACCAAAAATCACTGCGCCAATCTTTAAAAATATGCCAAATAATTCAATTGCCTTTCTGATATCAAATAAAAACATTGGCACGGCGAGAAAAAGTTTAGGTGATTTTATTTGTTCAAGTAATATGCCCAAACCACCCGCTAGGAGCACGGTTAGGACTGGATCAAATTTGAACAGAAAAAGAGTGAAGGCGAAGATAAATACAATAATCCGTTTGAAGTTATTTATTATTAATCTTCCCATATCAATGCCTGCCCAGAGGATTATCGCCGTCATCACGGCACCGATACCTTTGAATATCTGGTTGATTGCTGGAAGTGTGTGAAAAGTAAAATAGAGATAAGAAAGTATGAGCATGATGATAAAAGAGGGAAGGAGTAAAGAAACTCCCGCAACAACCGCGCCTTTGAAACCTGCAAGGCAATACCCGATATATTCGCAATAATTGGGCACAAATGGACCAGGTAATATCTGTCCTATGGCAACTGCAGTCGTTAAGTCATCATCGCATATCAATTTCTTTTTTTTAACACATTCAGACCTTATTAGGGCAAGCATTCCAGGGCCACCGCCAAAACCGATAAGTCCGATCTTGAAGAATGTCTTTGCTATGGTTCTTAAAGAATTCATATATTCATACTACCGGTTCTATAACCTTCTAAATCAAGTGTAACATATTTGTATCCAATTTTTTTGAAAAATCTGATAATTCGTATTCTATTTTTAATCATTTTTGCAAATTCATTATGCATTATTTCAACCCGGGCAATCGGAAAATAATCCCTTACCCGGCATTGAGAAAATTGTAATTTTTTGAGAAATTCTTCTGCTCTCTCAATGCGTTTTAAATTTTTTTTATTTATTTCAATACCATAAGGAATCCGTGAAGCAAGGCAGGCCATTGAAGGTTTATTCCAATTAGGTAATTTAAGCATTCTGGCAAAATAACGGATTTGTTCTTTTGTCAACTTTGCTTCTATCAATGGCGATTTTATACCAAGTTCTCTCACTGCTTTTAAACCGGGTCTAAAGTCATTCAGGTCAGAATAATTGCTTGCTTCAATGACAATAAAGCCATTCCTCTGGGCAATCTTTTTTATCTTTTTAAATAACTCAATTTTGCAGTAAAAGCAGCGATTGATAGGATTCGTTCTAAAATAATCATTTTCAAGTTCGTCTGAATGAATGATTATATGTTTAACCTTTAATCTTTTTGCAATTCTTTTTGCCAGTTTTATTTCATTTTCAAGATGCAGGGGGGATGTGGCAGTTACGGCAATTACATTATTTTTAAAAATATCAATTGCCATTTTCAAAAGGAATGTTGAATCAACACCACCGGAAAATGCAACTACGACTCCAGAGTATTTCTTGAGTATTTTTTTCAACCGTTCTAATTTTTTTAATTTTGGATTAATAATTTTTCTCACCAGTAGATTAAATGGCAATTATTTTGTCAAATAAGGTAAAAATTCTTCACTTACGGGTGGTTTTTTTGACCAGCGCACAATTTCCTGTTCATTTTCAAATATTATTATTGTGGGAATATCTACGACTTCATAAAAAGCGCCTTCTGCCATACCATCAACAGTATCCATATCAATATATTTAATTGGTGCATCAAAGCCCTTTTTTTCTTTAAAATAAGAAAATTTCTCATAGGCATCTTTACAAACCGGACAGGTCTGTCTGCCAAAAATATAAACCTTTTTCATCGGACCTCCTCGATTGGTTATTTTATGCAGAATAAATTTAGAGTCAAGAAAAAAATATTGCTAATCAAAAAATTTTAATTATACTTTGCAATGCACATTGCAGTCTTTATATCGGGTATTGCAGCAGTTATGAGCCAGACAATAATCATTCGCGAAATGCTTGCATTTTTCTCGGGCAATGAATTGATTGCGGGTGTGGTTTTATTCCTATGGCTTTTATTGACCGGGATGGGAAGTTTAATCTACACAAAACTAAATTTTAAAGATAAATCAGGCAGAAATTATGCATATCTTCTCTTTGGACTCTGTTTTTCTCTGATATTTTCTTTTGTTTTTATAAGAATTGCGCCTGCGATATTTTCAATAGCCTTTGGTGAATTGATCGATTTCTCTCGGATAATACTGATTTCATTTATTACGCTATGCCCACCATGTATTATCTTTGGATGCCTGTTTCCTGCCGCATCTGAAATTTTAAAGCCACAAAAGGTATATTTTATTGAAAGTATCGGGTCCTTTTTTGGTGGAATTATTTTATCATTTATTTTAATATCCTTTATTCCCCCCACAGGGATTTTTATTATACTTATCTCATTGCTGTTATTTGCCACATATTTCTATATTCAGAAAAAGCTTTTTTTGTTACTCTCTACACTTCCATTATTTCTTCTTATAAATATAGATTACATTGAGTTTCAATTAAAAAAAATTCAGATGCCAGGTCAGAATCTTATCGGTGTGTTTGAATCAAAATACGGGAATATTGCGGTAACAAAATCCGAAACTCAGATAAATTTTTATTCAAACGGAGTCTTTGATTTTTCTTACCCGGATCTTTATTCTTCTGAAGAGGCGGTTCATTATCCATTGTTAATTCACCCGAAACCCGAAAGGGTCTTGCTTATTGGTGGTGGAATTGGCGGTGGGATAAAAGAGATTCTCAAACACCCATCAATTAAAAAATTAACTTACCTGGAACTTGACCCGAAAATAATTGAAAGCAGCAAAAATTTTGTTGACTTTCAGATTACAGACAGTAGATTAAATATTATTACGGGTGATGGTCGGTATTACATAAAAAATACAGAAGAACTTTTTGATTGTATCATCATTAATCTTTCTGATCCAATAAATGCCCAGTTAAACAGATATTACACCCTGGAGTTTTTTCGGGAATCTAAAAGCAAACTTAACCAAAATGGCATATTCTGTGTTCGGGTTAATTATACACCTGATATTCTTAGCCCTATTTATAGCCAATTTTTGGGCACGATTAAGAATACTCTAAAACAAATTTTTAAAGAGGTTATTATTCTGCCCGTAGCAAAGGCAACATACATTGCAATGGATTATACAATTGAATTTGGGGTAAAAGAAATTTTGAAGAAAAACATCAGGGATAGAAATCTCAACCCAGTTTATGTAAATCAATATTTTTTTAATTACAGTCTTACTGAAGAAAGAATTGAGTATATCAATAAACGTATTGAAAAAGCAACTTTTACTATTAATACTGATTTAAAACCTGTCTGTTATTTTTTCAATGCCGTATTATGGGGTGGTATATCTTCGGAAATTCTTAAAAATTTTTTCATCAAACTTTTCAACATTTCGCCAAAATTATTTTTCTTAATTTTAATTCCAATTCTTTTTCTCTGGCATCGCAGAACGATTATTTATTTGTCAGTATTCACCACGGGTGCCACAGGCATTTCATTTGAGATAATACTTTTGATTCTCTTTCAGGTGTTGTATGGATATGTCTATAACTGGATAGGCATTATCATAAGTTTATTTATGCTTGGACTCGCAGCAGGAACACTGTTTTTTATCTGGATTGAAAAATTATTTATAGTTAAAAATAAGCTCCAGAAGAAAATTCATTTATTATCTGCTATTCAATTTACGATCGCTATTTATTTTTTAATAATTTTGCTCTTTGCAATTACGAAAATGAGTTTTACAAATTATATCATTGCTGTTTTAATATTTGTGGGCGGATTTCTGGGTGGTTTGCATTTCCCTGTGGCATTAGATATCGCTGGCGAAAGTAGTGCAGGAATACTTTATGGCGTTGACCTATTTGGTGCAAGTCTTGGTGCGTTGGTTACCGCAATTATTTTCATTCCGGTACTTGGAATTTTAAATACTTCTTTAATATTTATACTCTGGAATTTAATCGTAAGCCTCGGTTTATTTCAAACCCGTGTTCCAGATTGACAAAGTGTAAAAATCGGATATAATTAATCTGGAATGGTAAAAACATTCCAGGGAGGTTTTATTTATAATGAATGGTCATTCGCAAGAAGAACTGAATAAGTTACTTGAAGAAAGTTATGTCACCCATCAAGAGGGTGACATTATAAAGGCAACCATAATTAAGCGCACCAAAAATGGTGTTCTTGTCAATCTTGGTTTGAAGGCAGAGGGTTTTTTGCCTTATGAGGAATTTTCAAACCCTGATGATGCAGTAGAAGGTAAAGAGGTTTATGTATTTCTTGAAACTTTTGAAAATCGCGAAGGATTTCCCGTAATTTCAAAGAAAAAGGCGGATTTTCAGTTAGCCTGGGATAAAATAAAACACATTTATGAAAATGGAGAAATTGCAGAGGCAACGATCAGGAAGAGAATAAAGGGTGGATATACAATTGATCTGTTGGGTGTGGATGCTTTTTTACCGAGTTCCCAGATTGACTTCAAGCCCCAGACAAATCCTGATGCAATCATTGGACAGAAGATAGGTGTTAAGATTGTGAAAATAAATATGTTAAGAAAGAATATCGTAGTCTCAAGGAAACTTGCTGTTGAAGCAGAACAGGAAGAGGTGAGAAAGAGGATATTTGGCAAGATTAAGGTGGGTGATGTCATTGAAGGAACCGTGCGCAACATTGCTGATTATGGTGCATTCATTGATATTGGTGGAATTGATGCCCTATTACACATTAGCGATATATCCTGGACAAAATTGACCCACCCGGGTGAAGCAGTGAAATTAAATGAAAGATTAAAGGTAAAAGTTCTTTCTTTGGACAAGTCATCAGGAAGAATATCGGTTGGTTTGAAGCAATTAATGCCCCATCCGTGGGAGGCAATTGAGAAAAAATATCCCCCAGGAACAAAGATTAAGGGTAAGATTGTTAACATAGTGGAATATGGTGCATTCATTGAACTTGAAAAAGACATTCAGGGTTTCGTCCATGTTTCTGATATGACCTGGTCAAAAGATATAAAAGACCCCAATGCCTTGGTGAAAGTTGGTGATGTTGTTGATGCAGTTGTGCTCTCTGTTGACCGTGACGAAAGGAGAATCTACCTTGGAATGAAACAGACCCAACCCGATCCTTGGTCGGTTGTGGATGAAAAATATCAGATTGGACAGAAGGTAACCGTTAAAATTACAAATTTGAAAGATTTTGGTGCATTCGTTCGTCTTCCTGATGGTCTTGATGGTTTAATCCATGTCAATGACTTCTTCTGGGATAAGAAAGTGAAGAAGGCGTCGGATTATTTCAAAAAAGGGCAGAAGATTGATGCGGTCATACGCTCTATAGACCGTAAAAATAGAAAGATTTCATTAAGTATAAAACATCTCCAGGAAGACCCATTTGTAAAGTTGATGGAAAAATATCCAGACAATGCAGAAATAACAGGAAAGGTCAGCGATATTCTTCCCAAAGGACTACGTGTTATTCTGGAAGGTAATTTTGAAGAATTCATTCCCACGAAATATTTGGAAAGAAAGGGCAAGAATTTAAAAGATTTATATAAAATTGATGAAGAACTGCAACTTGTTGTTCGAAAATATAATACAAAACTTAGAAGAATAATTTTGGCGGAAAAAGGATTTGGTAAATCTGCGGTGAAGAAAAAAGAAAAAGAAGAAGTCAAACTACCAACGGATAAAATTACGATTGGTGATATAATAGGTGCCAAAACCAAAGATATCATAAAAAAAGAGAAGGAATAGCCTTTATCAGGCAAAGAATTGGCAATTCTATTAAATGTTGGTTGTAAACTAAACCAATACGAAGGTTATTGTCTTGCTGAGAAATATCAAAGAGATGCCAATGTTATAATAGTAAATACTTGTTGTGTTACACATGAGGCAGAAGTAAAATCCCTGAAAAAATTCCGTCAGGCAAAGCGAGACTTTCCGAATAAGAAAATAATTGTCACCGGATGTCTTGTCCAATTAAAACCAGAAATTTTTACTGGTTATGATATTGTTGATAACGAAGAGCGGAACATAATTATTGAAGATATATTTCCGGCACCGAAAAAATCCCGTTATTTCTTAAAGATTGAGGATGGCTGCAATCAACCCTGCACATTTTGTGTGGTTTCTAAAATACGAAAGAAAATTGTTAGTAAACCTGTTGAAATAATCAAAAAAGAAATTGAATGGGCAAAGAGTCTGGGTTTTAATGAAATTGTGCTGGTTGGCGCAAATATTGGACTTTATGGTCTGGATATGGGCACTTCACTTGTTGAACTCTTTAGAGAGTTATCAAAGATGTCAGAGATACCAAGGATAAGGCTATCATCCTTGGAGCCGAATTTCATTAATGATGAACTGATTTCCAGTTTGAAAAACTTACCAGTTTGCAGACATTTCCATATTCCAATACAGAGTGGAGACGATAAGATATTATTCTTAATGGGTCGCAGGTATGATACAAACTATCTAAGAAAAACCCTTGAACTTATTTCAAAAAATTTTTCTGATGTAGGTATTGGTGCAGATCTCATCGTTGGTTTCCCCGAAGAGACAGAAATTGAATTCAAGAACACCTGTGATTTGATTAAAGATTCACCCCTAACTCATCTTCACATATTCACCTATTCGCCAAGGCATATCACAGAGGCTTACAAATTTGGAGATCCAGTAAGTGTGCCAGAAAAGAAAAAAAGATTCTGGGTACTTAAAAAATTGATTGTTGAAAAAAATTATAAATTCCGTCAGGGTCTCATTGATAAAAAAATTGATGTTATCATTGAAAAGAAAAGAGATATGATCAAAGGTTTGACTGACAATTATATAAGAGTGAATATTGACCAGCCCTGTAATGAGAGAGAACTGCGAACAATTAGAATCATAAAGGTTACAGAAACCGAAACCGTTGGCATAATAACGCAATAAATGCATAAATTCTATATTAGAACATTCGGGTGTCAGATGAATAAGAATGATTCGGATGTCATAGAAGAGATACTTACTGAAGAAAATTATGTTCCTACAGAAAATATTGAAGAAGCGGATATAGTTTTAATCAACACCTGTTCGGTGCGTAATCACGCAGAAAAACGCGCGCTCGGATATATCTCAACCTTGAAAAAATGGCGTGAGGAAAAAGGAATTGTTTTGGGCATAGTTGGATGTATGGCAAAAAGGCTTGCGGATGAGATTATCACTAAATATTCATTCGTTGACCTTGTGCTCGGTCCTGATTCATATCGGAAAATTCCTGAATATGTAAAAATTATTGCGAATCAAAAGACAAAGATTATTGAGACCGAAGTTGGGAATGAATTATACACAGGTATTTGCAGAAAATCAAACAAGATTTCTGATTTCGTTTCAATCACCCGTGGCTGTGATAATTATTGTTCTTATTGCATTGTGCCTTTTGTGCGTGGCAGATTGCGGTCAAGACCGGTTGAAGATATTATTAAAGAGGTAAATCACCTTGTTGAATGTGGTGTAAAAGATATAACTCTTCTGGGGCAGAATGTAAACGAATATGATTATAATAGAATAAAATTTCCAGACTTGCTTAAACTTGTTGCTCAAAAGACAGGAATATTTAGGTTGAGATTTTTAACTTCCCATCCCAAGGATTTTAATGAAGAAATAATAAAAGTAATAAAAGAAAATAAAAATATCTGTGAATGGTTTCACCTGCCTTTGCAGTCAGGGAACAATAGAATCTTGAAGTTGATGAACCGAAAATACACAAAAGAAGATTACCTGAGAATAATTGAAAAAATCAGAGAAAATATCCCCGATGCGACAATCACGACGGACATTATAGTTGGTTTTCCTACCGAAACCGAAGAAGAATTCTATGAAACAATTGATTTGATAAAAAAGATTGAGTTTGATGATGCATATATGTATCGTTATTCTGTCCGTCCGTATACAAAGGCGAGTGAGTATGAATCCCTGCCTGAAGAAGTAATAAAAGGCAGATTAAAAACTCTCATTGATATTCAGAATCAAATAATCATTAAGAAAACAGAACAGATGATTGGCAAAATCTATGAGGTTCTATTTGAAGAGCCAGCAACAAATGGCACACGTGGAAAGACAAGGGGAAACAAGGATGTGATTATAGAAAAAACAATTGAACCAGGCACTGTCCACAATGTCTTGATAACCAGAATCAAGGGGAGAACACCGATAGGAGCAATAGTAGAAAATACCGAAAAGATTATAAAAACTAAAATTTCATGAAAACAAAATGTGGAGAGGATTCATCAATTACACCTATTGACTTTTTACTACATCTTGCTAAAATATATCAATGTACAGACTTACATATCTTTTTCTAATATTATGCATAAGTGTCTGTTTTGCTGATTTACAACAAAAAAT
The DNA here is from genome assembly GCA_039802005.1 of candidate division WOR-3 bacterium. Classification (NCBI taxonomy): domain Bacteria; kingdom Pseudomonadati; phylum Caldifarciminota; species Caldifarciminota bacterium. The sequence continues at coordinate 84,443 of JBDRVV010000005.1, read as the reverse complement.
AGATTCATTAAAGCAAGAATTAGAAAAGAATCCTGATAATTACAAGTTGCACTTTGATCTAGGTATATGTTATAATTCTATTAATGACTATAAAAATGCCATTGAGGCGTTTCAAAATGCCATAAGATTAAAACCAGATTATGCTTTAGCCGACTATAAACTTGCATTAGTTTATTATGAAATGGATAGTTTAATTGCGGCTGAACAATTACTTAGAAAAATAAAAACGAAATTTTCTGACAAACCCGTAGTAAGTTGGCTGTTGGGTAAAATTTATCTACATCTCGAGGACTATGAGAAAGCAATTGCCTTTTTTAAAGAACATACTAGGCAACAGAAAATTCCTGAATACGAAGTTTTAGCCATGCCTTATAGCCTAGCGGGTCAATATTCTGAAGCAATAAAATATTATCAAAAAAGTTTAAAATACCATACCTATAATTATGATTTAGATTTTATTTTAAGTATGTTGCACTATAAGACGGGTGATACAATCTCGGGCGAGAAATGGTTTAAAAAGGCAAAAGAAGATTTGAGTCGTTCGTATAGATACTACGGTTATCAAATTAAACCAGAAGTAATTTTAAGTTATGAATCTGTATGGCAATTCAGAATAGGAAATTTCGATAGAGCAATTGTAGCAGTTGAAACTCTAATAACGAAGGAATGGGATGATGGAATAGATTTATACAATCTTGGGATATACAAAATCTTAAAAGGTGATACTACCGGATTATTGACCATTAAACACGCCTGTACCCGTGATACCACTGGTTTTGTTGAGATTATGTATAATGTTTTAGAAAAAGTCAGAAGGGGTGATTATACAGAGGCGGAAAGGCTCTTATTTCGGAAGAATTTGTATTTAAGCCGTTCTGGTATTGCAAATGGCCTTCATGCTTTTGTACTTGAGAAACAGGGAAAATCATCTTCAGCAATGAAATATTGGTTAAATTGCTTTGGTAAATTGCCGCTCGGGGTTGATATAGAATCTATGCGTAAGTTTATAGAAATTTTTGTGGACAAATTGGAAGCAACGCAGCCAATGAGAAGTCAAGAATGAATTTGGTTCTTCCGTATTGCGCAACACAAATTAGTTTTCCTACTGTCTTTGAGAAATAAAGATAGTCATTTTATCACAAATTTTTTAATCTGATTTATATTTTTATTATCCGTTGAGGGGTCACAATGTAATCTACTTTTGTATCATATTTATTGTGTGGGACTCTATCAACAATCTGTAATTCATGGAGCGTAGTTGCTACAGTGATTTTGCCAAACTTCTCAAGGTGCATTGAAATCTCCCTATCTCCATAACCGCCACCCTTACCTAATCTCCAGCCCTCTTTATCAACCGCAACACACCCGGTGATGATCAAATCGGGTTTTATGAGTTCTTTTATTTTTATTCCATACTTGAATGCACCGGCAATCGTAGATGCCTCAGATTCATTGCCTTTGACTCTCTGGGGTTCAATCTTCAAGAAACCTTCTTTAAGTTTTGGGGTTGCCATTATCAGGGTCTTTCCCTGTTTAAGGCACAATTCCCTCACCGGCTTCTGGGCATAGTCAGGATTGGCAAAGATCATTTTTGCATCTTTCCATTCCTGTAGTGTTGTAAGCAATATCGCTGCCTTTTCCGAACCTTCAAAATTAGGAATTCGGTCTTTCAATGGCAGCGGGAACCGCGCAATCCCTTTTTCTTCCAGCAACTTCCATATCTCTTCCCGCAATCTTTGTTTTTCTTGTTCCATATTCAATTTTAATCACCAAAAGTGTCCTGTCAATTTATTAAACGCTAATCCTTATCCATCCGCTATTTTCATATCCGCTTTTCGCAGCCTCCCTGTTTCAAATTTTCCAACTGAAAATTTTTATTTCTTTGTTTCTTAAGAAACAAAGAAATTGACTTGGTCGCGAATTTATATATAATAATTTAATCAAGGAGTTGAAATGGATTTTTTATTGAGATTATTAAAGGCATTAGCAAATGAAACAAGGATTGAAATCGTCCAACTACTTATTAGGAACGGACAAATATCACTCAATGAAATAGCAACAGAAATAAATAGACCTTATAAGACCGTGGCAGGTCATCTCAAAACTCTTGAGAAAGCAGGACTTTTAAAATCCCAGCGATTTAAAGGTGAAACGCTTTATTCTCTTAATAATTCGGTCAACCTTGAATACAACCGGCTATTGATTGGACTCATTAAGAAAAGAATGCAACAAAAATAACTTTCTTTGTTTCTTAAGAAACAAAGAAAGTATTGTAGTAGTAGATTGAAATTTGCTTTATGCAAAGTTAGAGAATCTGTGTTGCCATAAAAATTTTGCAGTAGCCGCACCCTTTAGGGTGCGAAAAACCTTTAGATTTCGACATACTTATCCGCAGGCTGAAGCCTGCGCCTACAATTTTTATGGATTACGACACAGCCTTTGAATGTTCGCTCTACATTATGATATTATGAAAAGGAGGAGAAAGCGGAAAGGATCCAGCATCTCCACATCTTGACTTTTCTGATATTTTCAGTATTCTATATAAGTGATTGAGGTTAAAGAATGGCGAGTGGAAAGGGAGCGGATGGTCAAAGAGCAAATCATTGGAAGAGGTGTCAAGGATGAACGGGTTATTGATGCAATGCTCCGTGTTCCCCGCCATTTATTTGTTGATAAAACTTATTACCATCAGGCTTATAATGACTATCCGTTGCCGATTGGTAACGGCCAGACAATAAGTCAGCCTTATATGGTCGCGGTGATGACAGAGTTGCTGGAATTGAAAGGGAATGAATCGGTATTGGAAATTGGAACAGGTTCGGGCTATCAGACCGCGATACTTGCTCTTCTGTGTAATCGGGTCTTTACAATTGAAAGAATTTCTGAATTGAGTTTTCGGGCACGAAAAATTCTTAATGAACTTGGATTTAATAACATAAATTTTTTGGTCGGAGATGGTAGCGTGGGCTGGCCTGATTATGCACCTTACGATGGAATCATAGTTACTGCGGGTGCTCCAGAGACACCGAGGGCATTGATTGACCAGTTAGCAGACAAAGGAAGATTGGTCATTCCAATCGGTGGTGAATATCTTCAGACCTTGAATGTTATAAAAAAACATAAAGGCGTAATAACAAGAAAGGAACTTTTTGAATGCACCTTCGTGCCGCTTGTGGGCAAGGAAGGCTGGGAAGATAAATAAAAAAAGTTTAATGGGTTTAACTGTTTTTTGCAATTTAGGTATTTTGGACTTTTAGGCATTTATTTAATCGGGGTGTGGCGCAGTGGTTTAGCGCGCATGGTTCGGGACCATGAGGTCGTGGGTTCAAATCCCACCGCCCCGATGTTAAGGAATTCTCACCTTTATCCCCTCCTTTTTGAAGGGAGAGGACAGGAGAGGGGATAATTGAAGTTACGAAACAGATAGCCACCTGTCTGCATAAGCGCAGGGAGGTAAGGACTGTCTCTACGAGAATTAAAAAAGGAATTTTTATGGACAAAAAGATAATTGCAGTAATTGGTGGTGCAGAGACGAGCGAAAAAAATTTAAGGATTGCCGAGGAAGTCGGCGCTTTGATTGCTGAGAATGGAGCGATTTTAATCACGGGCGGCCTTGGTGGGGTAATGGAGGCAGCATCAAGGGGCGCAAAAGAGGCGGGAGGTCTTGTAATTGGAATTCTACCGGGAACCGACAAAAGAACTGCTAATGAATATGTTGATATTCCAATAGTTACAGGAATGAATCAGGCACGGAATATCATCATTGCCCGCACCTGTGATTGTGCAATTGCCATTGATGGGAAATACGGAACACTAACTGAGATTGCTTACTGCCTTATGTTCAATGTGCCGGTGATCGGGATTAATACCTGGAAGATAGATGCCCCGATAATCCATGTAAAAACAGCCAAGCAGGCAGTGGAAAAGGCATTTGAGATAATTGAAGGTTAAGAATGTTTCACGTTAAATGTTGTAAGGCATGGCAGCCGGTATCGTTTTTTGTTTTATGTCTTTGGTTACAAACTTCAAGACTACAACTTATAACGATACGGGCAGCGAAACCGTATAACGAATAACGAGGAAGTTAAATTGCATGCTGAAATAATTGTCCAGGGTGTTGTCCAGGGTGTAGGCTACAGATTTTTTGCTATTCAGAAAGCCCGGGAATATGGCATAACCGGATATGTCCAGAATCTTCCTGATGGGAGTGTTCTTGTTGTTGCCGAAGGGGAGAAGGGGATATTGAATGATTTCATAAACGAACTTAAAATTGGACCAAGGACAGCACATGTAACAAAGGTTGATGTAAAATTTTCCGAAAAGGAAAAAGGATATAAAAATTTCAGTGTCAAATTCTAATAAAAATTTGTGTAATACAATCCCCCTGTTTCCCCCTTTTGTAAAGGGGGAGCCAAGGGGGATTTTCCATTCTTTGTTAATTTATTCTTATTCGGTTTTCGGTCTTTTAATAGGGAGGTTGTCATGGATGACGTTTCTTCAATCATAGACGCAATAAAAGAATCAATTGTTGTGATAAAACTACCCAATCAGGGCAGGGGCTCGGGTTTTTTTGTAAATGATAAAGGTCTATTTATAACAAACAAACATACCATTGAACTTGATACCTTTGTCAAAATACAACTCCATAATAAACAAGAGGTTGAATCAACTGTTGTATATGCAGACAATGATATTGATTTTGCCTTTTGTTTAGCAAATATCAATCAATCACGGCCCATACCCCTTGCTGACAGCAATTCAATAAAAGAAGGTGAAACAGTAATGGCTATAGGCCATCCTTATGGTTATGATTTTACTGTTTCCAAAGGAATAATAAGTTGCAAAAAACGTACCGTAAAAGGGATTAATTATATTCAGACAGATGTTCCGATAAATCCCGGGAATAGTGGTGGACCATTGATAAATGCAAAGGGCGAAGTTGTTGGCATAAATACCTGGGTTGTTGGTGAGGCAGATAATATGAGTTTTGCAATTCCTGTCAATTCAATAAAAGAAATCTTGAACTACTTGAACAGCGTCCATTCTAAATTACTTGAAATGTATTACTGTCCGATTTGTGGTTATCTCAGCGATGAATTTATTAAAACATCAAAGGCAGAATATTGCAAGAATTGTGGCACCCAAAAACTTGAAAAGAAAAAACCAGATGAAGTTGAAACGCAGGAACAACCCGTTCAAAAAGTGAAGGTAGGATTAAAGGTCTGCCCAAAGTGCAAGACATCAAATGATTCTTCAGCGAATTTCTGCAAAAATTGCGGTTTTAAATTTTAGGGGGAAGAATGTTCAGTAAAAAACAACAAACACAAAAAGAAGAAGTAGATATTGCCTGTTACGAAAAGATGGTCAATGACTTACTGGCAAGTTTTGGTCTTGACCCGGAAAAATGTCGACACAGACCAAGGACTTTGTGGTCAGCATACCGCGGTTCTGCATTGATATATATAGATATCTTTAAAATTGAAGATATTGATTATGTGGAAATATCCTGTCCACTTATGCTTTTACCATCAAGAAATCTTTTGCCCTTCTACAAAAGATTACTTGAGTTAAACTATCAATTAATGGGCGCAAAATTCTTTGTCCGCGACCAGTGGGTCTATCTTGCGGAGAATCGTGAATTAAAAGGGCTTGATTCTGGAGAACTCAAGGTGATGATTGAAAGAGTGAGTTATCATGCAGATCGTCTGGATGAGGCATTAATTGAAGAATTCAAGAGCAGGTGTGACTGAAAAATGAGTTGGCAGCGGAAGTGGTTTTGCGGTTGCGAAATGCGAAACGGTTTGGTTAAATTGTTAGGAGGTTTGTTATGAATATCATTAATAACTCTTTATATAAAACAAATACCTTTCTGAACATATTACTGTTTCTGTGGATACAGCCTTGTTTTGCCCAGGAACAGAAGCCAGAGCAGGTATATGTTGGTATTTATCTCAATCAGATAACGAGCATAAGTTTAAAAGACAATCAATTCGTCGCCGATTTTTATATCTGGTTTCGCTGGAAAGATAAAAACTTGAATCCCCTTGAGAGTTTTGATGTGGTGAATGGACATATTGAATCAAAAGAAGGTTTATATCAAGATAAAGTAAATGGATTTAACTATGGTGTTTGTCGGGTTGTAGCCACAATAAAAAAATTCTGGGATATTTCCCGCTTTCCCCTTGATAATCATACGCTAACAATAGAAATAGAAGATAACGAAAACGAAGAATTCAAGCTGAAATATATACCAGATACGGAGAACAGCAGGATTGATCCGCAGGTTCAGGTTCCGGGATGGAGTGTAGGAAAAACAAATGCTATGGTTTCTGCCCATACTTATAAAACTAATTATGGAGACATCTCCCTGCCCACAAATAATGCCTCAATCTATTCACGATTTATCTTTTCGGTGGATATTATCAGACCAGGCTATGGTTATTTCTTTAAATTATTATTTACGGTCTTTATTGCCGCACTTGTAGCCTTGATTGCCCTTTTTATAAAACCAACCGACCTTGACCCGAGATTCGGACTGGGTGCAGGTGCATTGTTTGCTGCGGTTGCAAGTCAGGTTGTAATTGCGTCTTTATTACCTGATACAAATATCATAACACTCACCGACAAATTACACATCGTATCAATCTTTTTTATTTTTCTATCAATTGCTGAATCTATTGTGTCATTAAGATTATTCACAAGCGGTAAAGAGGAATCTTCAAGGCGTCTGGATAGAATATGCTTCTACATATTCCTTGTGGTGTATGCAATCTTGAATTTATTAATTATTTTTTCTTAGTACTCAATAAAGCTTAATGACTTAGTTCTTTTTTACTTCACTTTAATAATAGTAATTCTCTTGCGGTTGATTATCTCTTCAATAAAATAAACTCCGTTAGGTAGTTCTGCTCCGAGCCTAATGCCCTTTTCTTTTCCAAGATACCTTCCTGAAATATCAAAGATATTAAAAAATTCTTGTTCATATCCTGATACCACTGTATAATCAGAAAATGGATTGGGGATAGCTTTTATCGTTCTCGCCACTCTCTGATTTTTAAATTCTCTTTCTTCTATTTTAGCATTACCTGTTGGATTTCGCTTGTAGTAAATCTCCCGATTACCATCCCGCTCATCAGTCCAGACGATATGGACTTTATCTCCCCAAACAGCGACTGAGGGATAGAAAGATGGCGAAGGGTCAGAGGTCAACCCTGTATCAGGACTCCAGTTTCTGCCATCGTCAAAAGAATTTTTGTAGTATATCTCGTAATTACCATCCCGCTGGTCCTGCCAGACAAGATGGAGATGATTACCGGCAACTGCGATGGATGGGTGTGAAGATTCACCGGGTGAATCAGTCAATCTTATATCACCGCTCCAGGTATTGCCACAGTCAGTAGAACGCTTATAATAAATTTCCCAATCACCATCCCGATTATCAAACCAAGCAATGTGGACTGATGCACTACTTGCGCCAATCGTGGGCATATATGAGTTTGCACCGTCACTGGTAAGCCTTGTATCAGGTCCCCAGTTCAAACCAAAATTCGTTGAGCGTTTGAAATATATTTCAGGATTACCGTCACGCCAATCAGTCCATACAACATATACCATAGAATCTGATGCGGCGATTGATGGCGGACCTGATTGGCCTGGATGAACAGTCAATCGCTGTTCCGGTTCCCAGTGGGTACCATTATCTGTTGACCTTTTATAAAAAATATCCCAGTTAAGTTGTGCACCATCCCATTTAAAGTCATGCCATACTATATGTATCAGCTGACCAGCAGTAGCAATGGATGCCCAGGAATCGTTCTCAACCATGAAATTATCCCGGGTAAGCATGGTATCAGGTAACCAGTCTGTTCCACCATTTGTAGAACGTTTGTAAAATATTTCATCATCATTTCCGCGTAGATAATCACACCAAACAATATGAACTCCGCCTGAACTTGATACAGCAAGCGAAACTACGGGCGGACCTGGATATACTGCAGGGGTATCAACAATCACGGTCTCGGGTTCCCAGGAAATACCACCATTTATTGAGCGTTGGTAGTATATTTTATCACCACCTTCTCGGTAATCAAAATAAACGATATGGACTGTATCATTTTTAGCACCAATACACCAGCCACTGTTGGGTGAAGTCTGGGAAACACTCCCATCAAAGGTGAGCCTGTGGTCAGGTTCCCAATCAGCAAAAAGCATTGTTATAAAAACAACAGCAAAGTACAGAAATCTATTTATCATAAAACCTCCTTTCTTACAATAATAACTCAATTTTCAAACAGATATAAGTTAAAGGCTTATCTCATAATAATATATTATTCAATATTCTTGTTTTGGCAATAGAATAAATATAATACCTGAGTCTGCTCAAGTTTTCACTGAATGCTCTCTTTAGTTTCAATAAATCTTTAGAAATTTAGCCAAACTGCAGTGACAGACCATGGTCTGAGTCAGAACTCGTAGTGGCAGACCTTGGTCTGCAAATCTTTAAAAGCTGAGTAACTCGGACACTACATTTATAATCAATCGGCAGTTTAAGAACTAAAAATAATTTAAACAAGATTGGAAAATATCCAGCATAAATACTTGAATTTATGAAAGATTTATAATTCAAGATACGCACTTGATTTTTTTACGTAATCTTATATAATTAAGCACAAAAGGTTTGTTTTTCTTTATTATAAAAATAGGGGGTTTTATGAAAAATGCTATTCTTTTCTTTTTTGGTGTCTGTTGTTTATCTTTCAGTCAAGGTTTTCTCAATATCAAGGTAAATACCGATAACACAACCCAGATTCAGAATGAGCAGCAGATTGTAATAAATCCTATTGATACATTAAATCTTGTCGCGGACTGGCGTGATTTTCGCGTCGGATACCGTCAGGTTGGCCATGCGGCATCCCTGGATGGTGGCAGGACCTGGATTGCCGAAACCCTCTTTGTTGAGCCGACCTATAACTGGGATTCAGACCCGGGGATGACCGTGGATGCTGATGGTAACTTTTATGCAATCGTGCTATCTTTTAATTCAACTTCCCAGCCTAATGGATTTTTTCTATTTCAGTCAACGGATAAAGGAATTACCTGGAGTCCGCCCAGAACCGTTGTGAATAATGTCCAGAATGTATTTGAAGATAAAGAATTGATCGCCTGTGATAGAACAAACAGTCCATATCGTGGCAATCTTTATGTTGCCTGGGCAAGATTTCTTAACTTTTCCACACCTGCGATATATTTCACACGCTCCACAAATCAGGGTTATAACTGGTCAACTCCGATTCAAATCAGTGATACCCAGGGGAGCCTTCAATGGCCAGTGCCCGCAGTCGGTCCTAATGGTGAGGTTTATGTCGCCTGGTGCACATATAACTCAATAAAGTTTGATCGCTCTACAAACGGTGGTATATCATTTGGAACCGACAAAACGGTCCAGAGCATTTCTTCAATGAATCGGTATGTAAAGGGAACAATACTTACTTTTTCCTATCCGGCAATGGATGTGGATATTACCAATGGTCCGTATCGTGGTTATATTTATATCGCTTATATGGATAATGGAACCGATGGTTATCCAGATATGTTCTTCACCCGTTCCACGGATGGTGGAAATACCTGGAGCCCAAGGGTAAGAATAAATGATGACCCTGTGGGCAATAACATTGATCAATTCCATCCCTGGCTCACTGTTGACCGCACCGGCTGCATTTCAGTGATTTTTTACGATTCAAGGAATGACCCGAATAATATCCTCTGCGATGTATATCTTGCGCAATCTACTGATGGTGGGACTACCTGGCTTCCCAATGTCCGTGTGACCAATGTCTCTTTTGATTTAAGGGCAGGTTCATTTGCAGATTTTGAACCTTATGATCCAAATAAGCCTCTTGTTGACCAGCGGGCAGGTTTGATTGGTGAATATAATGGTCTGGCAGCAGCATCAAAAGGAAATCCAATACCGATCTGGACCGATACCAGAAACGGGAATCAAGATACCTATGTCGGTGTAGTGCAGAATGTTGGACTTGAGGAATATTACAGAATGCAGAAAAAAATTCTATTTTCAATCAAACCAAATCCTGCTACAAAAAATATCTCGCTGGAATTTAATTTAATAGAATCCAGAACAATCACCTTCAATATTTACAATTCCGCAGGTCAAATTGTAAAAAGAATTAATGAAGGGAATTTGAAATCAGGTAATCATAAGATAGATTTAGATCTTTCCCTATTTTCAGAAGGTGTATATTTCGTTAAAGGAGAAGGTATTAACGGAAAATTTACTTTAATACGATAAAAATTGACAAGTATTTTTTTATAAATATAATCACTCACAAGGGGGTTTAATGGACTTAAAGAAATTTATTCGGGATATTCCTGATTTTCCCCAGAAAGGGGTAATGTTTCGCGATATCACAACGATTTTGAAAAATCCTGAGGCATTTAAATTTTCAATAGACACGATCGTCAATAAGTATAAAAGCGCAAAGATTGATAAAGTTGTCTCAATTGAGGCACGGGGTTATATCTTTGGTGGTGCAATTGCCTATAATCTTGGGTGCGGACTTGTGCCGGTGCGCAAACTTGGAAAACTGCCAGCAGAAACAGTCAAAATGGAGTATGAATTGGAATACGGCAAAAATGTCATTGAAATTCATAAAGACGGACTTGAAAAGGGAGAACGGGTTTTGTTATTTGATGATGTCTTAGCAACTGGTGGCACAATGCTTGCGGCATGTAAACTCGTGGAGATGCTCGGTGGGAAAGTCGTAGCCTGTGCCTTTATTGCGAATCTGACCTATTTAAATGGTGGAGAAAAACTAAAAGATTACGAAGTTTTTTCACTGGTTGAGTATTAGGAGGTATTATGCGTTATATCTTGATTCCACTGGTATTGCTTAGTATCCTTGTGAAATTGGCTGGAGCACAATATCCTGATTATGATACAACAGGACCATTTCCTACGGTGTCTTACCGGACCGAAAATATCCCTGGTGTTTATGAGACAATGAATAACTCTCGGATTTACTATCCTTCTTCAGGAAATCAGGTAAATCCTGCGGCAGTGCCCTGTCCGATTATTGTCTTTGGACACGGATTCCAGATGGGAATTGACCGTTATTACAGTTATGCCCAACATTTAGCATCCTGGGGATATATTGTGGTGCTGCCAACAATTTCCAATCCATTCCCCACACCTGAACACTATACCCGTGCCCATTCAATGATGGATGCGGCACGCTGGACTGCAAGCAGGGATACAGTGCCAACCGATATTTTTTACAACAAACTTGCACGATTCAAATGGGGATTCACCGGACATAGTATGGGTGGTGGTCTTGCATGCCTTGCTGCTGACACATTCAGATTGACTGATACATTAAAAGCGATAGTAGCTTTAGCAAGTCCCCAGACCACGCCCGCAACCCATTCTCAACACCTGATAACACCAAAGATGATTATCGCGGGTTCAATTGATAATATCGCACCCTGGAATGATGTCCGTTCTGCCTACTGGCAGAATGCACCCGCACCTGGAACATTTGCAGTAATTCTTGGTGCCAATCACGGATATTTTATGGACTATTCATATTCCTGGGAAAATGGGGGAACCGCAACCATAACCCGCGCCGAACAGTTAAGAATTGCACGTCGTCATATGACTGCATTCTTCCAGCGTTATTTAAGAAATGATACTACGGCGTGGAACTATCATTATTGTTTTGGTGATTCAATAAAAGGTCACCCGACAATGGATACGGTTGAAGTCAGATATGGTGGGGTTGGAATGGGTGAAGCGAAAGCGATAAATGATACAAAATCTGATATATCAATTTATCCCAATCCATTTACTAAATCCTTGAGAATTTCCGGAAAAACTTGTTCCGCAGAGATTTTTGATATTACCGGGAAAAAGATTGCGGAGATAAAAATTCCCGGAACCTGGCAGACGGATAGAACTCTAAATGCCGGTGTCTATTTTATAAAAACCCCTGATAATAAAACAAAAAGGATAGTGTTTCTTAAATAATTACTAAAATTTTTGGGTCTGTTCGGAATATAGGTCACTAAATGTAGGGCAAACCTTCAGGTTTGCGATTAGCTCTTAAAATACCTTTTTACACCCAGGTCATAGATTTATCATTTTTACAATTGTTGAAATGATAAAATGAGAGTCAGAAAAATCCATTGAGAATTCCTTTTATCTCACGATCAACAACTTCTCTGTTTTTGACTCACGCTCGCCTTCAAGAATTAAGAAGTAAATGCCAGAAGTGAGATTAGAAAGATTGAGATTGCAGGAATAGAGACCGGGCTCAAGAGTACCTTCTTCAATCGTTTTGAGATTCCTGCCGATTATGTCGTATAGATCTAAGCGAATGCCTTGTCTTACAGGAATCGCAAATTGAATTTCAGCATTATCCCTGACCACACTCGGCAAAATCATCAATTTTAATCTTTTATCTTTGACCTTTAACATTTCGCCTTCTTCAACCCCTGCATACGGTGCATAGTCAAAATAGATATACATCGGGTCATAGTCACCACTAATCCAGACATTCCAGAGGGGATCAATATTCCTCACCATATCAATCGCATAAATATAATAAACCCGATATCTTAATGTATCAATCCGCTTTGCGAGCTGAGGGAGGCCGGGACGATTGATTAATGACTGAGTACAGTTAATGGGTGTTCCCCAAGTTTGTCCGCCATCTGAGGACCAAACAACATAAAAATCCCACCAATTAAGCGAACCGGATTCGTTATTCCTCGGCATACAATATAAAACTGCTATAAGATTCCCGCCAGTTGCAATTGTCGGATAAACACATTCAGTGTCTGGTGCGCCAAAGGTAGAGGAAACTTCAACGCAGGGTAGGCCAGAAGCATAGGAGACATAGACCTTACTATGAAAAGGGTAGATGCCACTGTTATACTCATCGCCGTTCCAATTGTCAAAAACCAAGAGGGGGCTGCCAGCGTCAGTGATAGCCATTTGCGTCCAGCCTATAATGTTGTTCAAGTAGGGATTTGGCCAGACTACCGTCCAATTCTGCGGTGGAGTCCAATTAATACCGTCGGCTGTGGTGCGGTAATAAATATTTAGTAAGGTATCAAAATAGAAAACATAGGCAGTGCCATTATTCAAATCAGCACCCCAGAAGTAACAAGCCCTCGCTATCGTCCCATGGCTTACTTCAGTCTGTAAATCGGGTGTGCGCGTGCGGTAGATAATACTATCAAATGTTAGGGTAATAAAAAGAATATTCCCATCCTGAAGTTGCAAGGGAATGTTCAAAGATGCATGTGCGGTATCAGGGCCAAGGTTTACAGGGTCTTCCCAATTCCCATTAAACCAACCAAAACAGCGTTGGGCAACCATCTTTGTCGTGTGAGTGGTAAAACCGATATAGGGGTATGTTGAAGCTAGGGTATTTATTGTCCATTGTGGTATACCAAATTCAAGGTTGTAGATATGTTCATCATGAATCCAGTATGAAAGGTTGCCGTGCGCGGAATGAACATCTATAGAATGTTCGAAGCTATGAAGGGCTATCAAGATTGCATCAACTGATGGACCGTAGGAAATTGTATGACCCACTTGGGGCCAGAGAGCAGTCCCCCAAACTGAGTCTATAATTGTTCCACTAAAGCCAAATCCAAAAAGGAAGATAAAAGAGGTAAAAATTACAGAAAATTTTCGCATATAAGCCCCTTTTTGTAGGGGCCTTCCTCCAAAGGGAGGAGGCCCCTCTTTAATTTTTATTTCATTAAAACTATCTTCTTAATCAATCGGTAGTTTGATGCTGTAACACTCACAAAGTATATTCCATTAGGTAGTACCGAACCTATACAGTCTGTTCCATCCCATACGATTTGATTGGATTGTGGATAAATTAAATGATTAAACTGCCTTACAAGACGTCCTGATGCATCATAGATATTGATTTTTGTTTGGTCGTCACTCACTGGGAGGTTATAGTGAATTACAGTATGATTATGAAAAGGATTAGGACTGACTGAAAGGTAGGGTTCTCTGAAGTACGAAATGTCTGATTCCTGGGTATTCTTTGTGATCTTCTCTATTTCCCTCTCGTATTCATAAATGAATACCTGGGCAACAAAGGCATGATCACCGATTGCCTTTGTGATATTGAGGTAGATTTCTCCATCCCTGTAACAGGCAGGTGGTAGCCAGCGCTCAAGGATTGTGACCTCATCGGGATTCAACCAGATATTAGCGTGGAAGATATTATCTGCCTCTATCTTCATCCTCCAGCGCTTCTGACTTGCGGACTCAAAATAGAAAACCAATTTAATCCGATAACGCTTTTCGGGATTAAGATTCGGAAAGTGATAGATTAATTTTTGAGAATGATAATCAATCGTCTTTTCTGGTTCAGGCGCAAACTGGAAATAGCCATCCCTCTGGACTGTCCAGGGACTGGGTGCTTCTCTACCCGCATCAACATAGAAATATGCAGGAGTAGGAATAGTAACAGTTTTTGCTCTAATTTCATAAGGTGATTGATTCCCTTCAGTCCATATTGCGGTCAATTTCGGTTCATACGGAGGTGGCCAATATGGTGAACGAGTAACGATACCATGTGAGTATTTTGACATTCCATCGGTCTGGGATAGAATCTGATAGCCTTCATATTCCATATCTTTATAACAGATTTCCCAGTTATTATCGGTTGGTGGATAGATATACTCACTCCAGGTAATCCAGGTTGTTCCTTTACAGATTTGTGGCCATTGGGATTTGCCAGGGGTATTGCTAATGTTGCCTACACGGTAAATTACATTGTTCAACTCGTATGCTCTATATATTTCAATATTATTGACTGTAGAGTCCTCGTAAACATAGTTTATCACCCCATTTGCTTGAACATCAACAAAAGGATGGTGGGAGAATCTGCTATCTTCAGAGACCTGAATTCTATTAACAATCTGATGATTTCCAATATCCCATTTTATCCGAAAGATTTTGTCTTCACGCTGGAATGCGATATAGAGATAATTGCCACCCTGGCTGATGGATGGAAATTCGCAACGGAGCGGAGCCATTGCATATTCTAATTCTGTAAACTGAAAATTAGCAGGATTATTGATATCAAACCAGCCGAGGCAGAGATGGGAAGTGGGTCCATTCATAAATCGGTCGCGCCATTCAAAGACAACATAGCCAATATTCGTTGCTGGGTCAATAATGAAACCGGGTAGATTGACATCAAGATTGAATGGACCGGTAAAAGAAGCAAGTAAGTATGGTTCACTCCAATTCGTGCCATCATATCTTGAAAACCACAATTCTCCGCCAGCAACCATTGGGGTTGGTTCGATATTCCGCTGCCAGATGACATATGGGTAGCCATTATTCGCAACTGTAGAAGCAGGGAAATTTCCGGCCCCAAGCAGTTCTTTGTAGCGCCAAGTTTGCCCTAAATCTGTAGAAAATGCGGCGTAAATGCTATCGCGGGATTGATAGAGTGCACATCGTTTATCTGTGAGAGGATTGGATATCAATTTCTGGGCTGAGTACGCAGTTCCGTAACCTGTAGAACTGAAAAGAATTGTTGGCTGGATGATAAGCGCACGCTTCCCGACCGGATTATAATCCAACCCTGAGCTCACATCCTCCCAAGTCCAACCGCCATTCATGCTACATTCAACACCACCTTGATCGGACTGATTGATCTGTTTATAACCCACGAAGACCACGCCAACACTTTCCGGATCGCATTCTACAGAATAGACCATAATTAAATCTGTAAGGGGTAATTCGTACCATGTATAAGGGGCGCCACAGTGGTCGCTTTTCAACATCGCATTCCAAGTAGGTCCAACACCATCATCCCAGACGCCGGCGTAGAGAGTATCTGCAGAGTAGGGGGTAAACGCTAAACACGAGACTCCCCAGCCTTCTGAGGAAATCACCTCCTCCCAAGTGTAGCCTCCATCGGTGGTTCTTAACACGGGATACCATGAACGACCAGCAGTGGAATCAACGGCGTCAATATAGAACACGGTTTCTGAACTATGTGGCGAGCAAACCAAATCTTCTGGTAGCGCATAAATCTGGAAAGTTTTCACTTCATACCATATTGAACTTCCTGGCGGACGTTTTACAATTGCCCAGAGAAAGAAAGGTATATCCTTACGACAAAGGAGCCATATAGTACCGTCTATCGCTATATCAAACTGCTGACGGTAGGGATTGTAAAAGTAACCCTGTGGAGGTGGGAAATAGGACCAATTATGCCCACCATTTGAGGAATAATATATTGCGGATCCCCTACAAACTAAATAGAGTTCTCCATGGTTTGTTGGATTAATGACAATTTTGTAAACAGACTCCGGAAGAGGCAGGGACAGTCCATTGTTAATGGGAAACCCAGGAATAGCCCAAATCAGTGCTTTTATATACACCGTCCTTACCCGCTCCAGCATATAGAATATAGTAGCTTGGTGTGGAATCTACTAAGTACCCGGTTATACAGGTAAGAGGCGGCAGTTCATAACCGATGCGAGACCAAGTGTATCCGTAATCTGTGGTTTTAAATAACATCCCATTAGCGACCACATAAATCGCCTCCCCCGCATAAAGCGGTAGAATGCTCAATACTATAGATAGATAGTGCGTAGCATCTTACCACCTATGTTTATTCTGACCCTATTTTTTCTATCCCTTTAAGTGCTGGGTCAAGCACTTAAATTGTGCGATGAATCGCACCGCTACAGAAAGATTTTTTCTTTGTCCTTCCATCACCACCTTTCGCCAAAATCATGGCTTATCGCTAACTATAATATTATACCGCAAACTTCTTCTCTGTCAAGGGTGATTTTTGGAAGGCTGATTCACCACCCGTACTGTTGGATGGTAAGATAGGGCGAATTTCTTTTACAAAAATTTAGGGTAAACCATCAGGTGCATTATATTTTATGCAAGGCTGAAGCCTTGCCCTACAATTTTTGCCTAAATTCTTACTTCATGAGGATATAAAAATATGTGATAAAAAGAATGATAATTAAAATCAAAAGTATCACGAGTAAAAAATGGAGTCCGGTACTACTCTTTTCTTGTTTTTTCTTCTTTTTCTTTTCCTTTCCTTTTACAATCGTTGTAGCTTCTTTAGTCTGTTCAATCCGCAAAAGTACATTTCTGATATTCTCCTCAACCATTGCCTGATTTTTCCAGCCCAAAAAATTATTTAATGCCTTAAGCATATCTTCAGCGGATTTATAACGAGCCTTGGGATTTCGTTTCATTGCTTTATTGATAATTCTACTCAATCGCCAGCTGTGATGCGGGTCAATCCAGAAAGGAGATTTATATTTTCCACGGCAAATCTTGGCAATTATCCCATGGCTTTCTTCAGCCACAAATGGTTTCTTACCTGTTACCATCTCATATAATACAACGCCTAAAGAGAATATATCTGATTGAAAAGAAACTTTTCCGCCACCAGCCTGCTCTGGTGACATATAAAATGGTGTGCCGATGATTGCACCGGTCGTGGTCAATTCCGGGGCATCAATATCCCGTGCTACTCCAAAATCCGTTAGTTTTACCACACCATTCTTGGAGATTAGAATATTTTTAGGTTTGATATCACGATGGATGATACCATTCTTATGGGCACAGACCAGTGCCTGGCATACCTCGCGGGCAATGGATGCAGCAAGGACAGGATGTAAGGGTGATTCTTTTTCAATTATATCAGCGAGACTCAAACCTTCAATATATTCCATCACTAAATAATGTTCGCCACCATCACGGAAGTAGTCATATATCTCAACGATATTTTTATGATTTAGATTGGCACATATCCTTGCCTCGCGTTTGAATCGTGTTTGTGTTTCACCATCAAGATTTCGCTTCATCTGTTTTATGACAACAATTCTGTCCAGTGAACCCTGAATTGCGGTATAGACTTGAGCCATACCACCCTTACCAATTGATTTCAGGATTTTGTAGTTTCCAATTGTTTGTTCTTTATTCATTTGCTACCACAACCCGATTACGACCCATTGATTTTGCCTTATAAAGGGCAGTATCAGCAGATTTAATAAAGTCGTGAAAACTTGTAAATCGCAAAAAATCCGTAGCAACGCCAATACTAACGGTGATTTTTATCCCGATTATCTCAGCCGATTTTTCTTCCACAATCTTACGCATTGATTCGGCAATCTGGGTTGCACTCGTGCTGTCCATTTTGGGAAACAAAACAACAAATTCTTCACCCCCATAACGGGCGACGATATCATCCTTTCTACATAGTGCCTGAATTATATGTGCTACTCCCCTTAATACTTCATCTCCTTTATCATGGCTGTATGTATCATTAATTTTTTTAAAATGGTCAATATCAATAAAAAATATAGTCAGAGGATATTTATTCTGGTGTGCGTTATTGAATTGCTGTTCAAAGACTCGGTCAAAATAGCGGCGATTATAAAGTTCGGTCAATCGGTCGCGATTTGCCTGCTCGGACAGTTTTTTTCTGCTCTTAAGAACTTTCTCATGGTATTGTTTCAGACGCAAGGCAATATCCCTTTCCCGAATTTTTTCGGCAATGGATTTATATTCGGCAACGAGTTTTTGTGTCTCATTACCAGCGTACGCAGATTGTGTTTCATCGTATATCCCTTCAATGCCTCTGCCATCATCAAAAATTATTGTAAAATTACCGATATTTATTTCATCACCGTGCTTTAATTCAACCTTGGTGATTTGTTTACCATTGACAAATGTTCCATTCGTGCTCTTTAAATCTTCAATCTTAAATTTTCCATCTTCATAATAGATTCGGGCATGTTTTCGGGAGACTTCTTTGCCATCAATTATAAAATCACATCCATCTGCCCGGCCAATGATGTATTCCCTTTCTTCAAGGGCAAAATTTTTTAGTAAAATCCGTTCATCCACAAGAACCAGACAGGGATTGCCTGATGCCATCAATTCAAGTATAGTAATATTCTCTTAAAAGTCAATACGAATTAAATGTAGTGGCCGAGTTTACTCGGCTTTAAAATATAGCAGACCAAGGTCAGCAACTACCATCAATCATTGTTTTCCTGTAGTAGTTGAGCTTGCTCAACATTGATTATTGCAGAGTAAATTCTGCCACTACAGTTTTTATTGCAGACCAAGGTCTGCCACTACGGGTTTTGCAAAATTTTTATAAAAATGGAGAGGTGTCAGAAAAAAAGGATTGATAATTACTAAATTTTACATATAATTTAAAAATGTCGGTCTTACTTTGTTATCTCTTGTGCCCGGGATTTTTGTTTTCTCAAACACCCCAAAAATTGACCGTTATCTCAGTCGGTGATATATTTATCCACAAAAGCATATTAAACAGTGTTTATGACACAAAAGAGAAATACTACAATTTTTATCCGTGTTTTGAAGAGGTAAAACCTTATCTAAGTTCGGTTGATTTATGCACCGCATGGTTTGGTGGTGCCCTTGATACAATTGGACCCTATACCGGCTATCCCTGTTTTAAAACACCAAGAGAACTTGCTTACACCTTAAAAGATGCAGGCTTTGATCTCCTTTTCCGCACCAATCATACCCTTGATTATGGCGTTAAGGGATTAAAAACCACTACCAAAATACTGAAAGACACAGGGTTGGTGCAAATCGGTGCCTATGTAACCGAAGAAGAAAGTAAAGAGATATATGTTTTTGAAAAAAATGGCATCAAAATTGCCTTTTTAAGTTATACATACGGAATGAATGAGATACCTATACCGAAACCATGGATGGTGAAGCTGATAGATTTAGAAGAGATAAAGAAAGATATTGAAATGGCAAAACCGTTTTGTGATTTTGTTATTGTTGCCCTCCATTTTGGCATTGAATATGAAAGGTTTCCCAATAAAGAACAAAAAAAGACCGTGAAAAAGATTGCCGAAATGGGTGCGGATATGATTATTGGCTCACATCCACATGTTATCCAACCGATTGAGGTTATTGAATTGGAACAAAAAAAAGTTTATGTAGCATATTCGCTCGGTAATTTTTTCTGTGGTCAACGAAAAAGATATACTGACACTGGAATAATGCTGAAGTATGTAATCGCAAAAGATAGCAATGCTACATACCTTAAAGAAATTAAATATATTCCAACTTATGTTGCAAAATATAAAATTGGCGATTCTTATAAATTCAGAATACTACCGATAGAAAAATCAATTAAACTTTATCAACAGGATTCATTGCAATACATTGGGGAAAAGAATTATAAAAGAATGGTTGAGGCATTGAAAGAGACTGTTGAACATATTGATAACTTACAGATAAACTTCACAAAAGAAGAATAAATTAAGGAGCGCCAAATTGTCTCAGTATTTTCAATGTCTTGAATGACAAATAAATTTATTCGTTTTTTGAAATTAATTCTTGTTTGATATTTGTTAATTGGAATTTGGCGTTTAAACCCGTTCTGAATCCTCACCAATTTTTCATAAAATGTTTTTTATGTCCAAAAACCCATAGAAATTTCTTCAGACTTGTAGTGGCAGACCTTGGTCTGCAATAAAAACTGTAGTGGCAGTGTTTACTCTGCAATAATCAATGTTGAGCAAGCTCAACCACTACAGGATGGAACGATTGATGGTAGTGGCAGTCCGACAAGTTTTATAGCGGATTGGTCTGCAGATATTTTAAAGCCGAGTAAACTCGGGCACTACATTTAATTTATAGTGATGGTTGACGATAACAATCCATTAGCATTTTAAGAGCTGAAAATATTCTGAATAAAAGCAGAGAACTGTATACTTGACGCAATTCTAAATTTGTGGATAATAGAGACTATGTGGTGGCATGACGAAGAAGAGATTGTAGAAGAAGAAGAACAAAAAAGCAAAAGGGATATTCGCTTAATAAAAAAACTTGCTCCATATTTCAAACCATACATTAAAAAAATAATTGTTGCTACAATATTACTCTTATTTTCTACATTGTTAACCCTCGTTGGTCCAATACTCATTAAAAGGGTGCTTGATTATGAAATTCCGAACAAAAATCTTCAGGGACTTTTGTTTATTGCATTTATTTATTTTGTTATACAAAGTTTAATAATTTTAATAAGGTATTTCCAGCAGATTGAGATTGCAATGATTGGTGAACGGGCAATTGCGGATTTGAAATTCGATTTATTTAAGCACACAATAAGACTACCCGTTGAATTTTTTGATAAGAATCCGGTGGGCAGATTGATTACCCGTGTAGAGGGTGATGCGGAGACATTAAAAAATTTATTCTCTTCCACTGCAGTTGTCCTTGCCCAGGATTTTATATTGCTTTTAGGAATGTCGGTAATTATGGTTGTAGTAAATTGGAGGTTATATCTTTTGATTTTGATACTATTGCCTGTTTTCTTGTATGCCTTCTGGTGGTTCGGTAAGCATGTGCGACCAATATACATCAGTCTACGCAAGAAGATTGCGGAGATAAATAGTTTCATAATGGAGACGCTTCGTGCCCTACCGATAGTTCAGGTATTTCTTCAGGAAGAAAATTTTTTTAAAAGAATTGATAAATTGGGTAGAGAAAAATTTGACCTTGAAATGAAATCAATGTTATACTGGTACCGGATATGGTTTCTGGTAGATTTAGGAGAGATAATTGGCATTTTATTGATATTGGGGATTGGAGGGATATGGGCTTTAAAAGGTATGATAACGATTGGAACGCTTTTTTTATTTATTAACTATATCACAAAATTTTTTGGTCCCCTGCGGGGTTTATCTGACCAGTTCAATCTCATAGAACGCTCTTTTGCTGCAGCAGAAAGAATATTTAATATCTTTTCTATACCTTCGGAATTTGATAAAGAAATTGAGAAAGAAAGTTTTTCAATATTGAATGATAAGATAAAGTTTGATAATATTCGATTTTCCTATGAAAAAGAAGATTGGGTACTAAAAGACCTGAATTTTGAAATAAAAAAAGGCGAAAGGATTGCACTCGTTGGCGAAACCGGCGGCGGCAAGACATCTATTATTTCGCTTTTGTTAAAATACTATAAAGCCAATGTGGGTGTTGTCAGTATTGATGGGATAGATTTAAAAAGAATAAACCGTTATTCACTGCGTAAGAGAATCGGTTTTGTTCCTCAGGATGTCATCCTATTTCCGGGGACAGTCTTAGATAATCTCCGTCTTTTTAATAATGATATCCCACCTGAAAAAGTTTATGAAGCAACACAGAGAATCGGAATACACGAGAAGATTTTAAATTTACCAAAAGGATATGATACCGATATTATTGAACAGGGTATAAATCTTTCATTTGGTGAAAGACAATTGTTATCCTTTGCCCGTTCCCTTGTCTTTGACCCTGAGATAATCATCCTTGACGAGGCGACTTCTGCAGTTGACCCCCAGAGCGAAAGGATTATACAGGAAGGCCTAAAGGAACTCTTTCAAAACCGCACCGCAATAATCGTTGCCCATCGTCTCACCACAACCCGACTCGCTGACCGCATTTTAATAATTCATAATGGCAAACTTGTGGAACAGGGAAGCCATTCCGAACTTCTAAAGAAAAAAGGTTTCTACTGCAATTTTTATAAACTTCAGTACCTCCAGCAAAAGGTAGGATAAATGAAGACGATTACTCAATTCTGGAAAGAACGGCCGGTGCGGTTGATATTTCTAATTCTTTTTACGATAGTTTACACATTTCTTGTTCTATTATTCCCTTATATTTTAAAGGATCTTATTGATGGTATAAAGTCAGAATTTAGCACAAGGCAATTATTTAACGCAATTTTAATTCTTGGAATAATTGGGGTACTCCGTTCTACAGCAGGTGTGTTTCTTCCGTACACCCGAGGCAGAACTAATGAAATCTTCAATCTTAAAGAAAGAAATAATATATTTAAATCAATCGTCGTCCAGGGTCATTCTTTCTTTACCAAATTTTCCGCGGGTGATGTTCTGGAAAGAATGGATTTAGATTTGGGTGAATTGTCATGGTTTGCCTGCTCGGGAATATTCAGGCCGCTTGAAGGTATTTTGACTATCACCTTTGCCATATATTTTCTATCCCGTATTGATTGGAGATTGATGCTTATTGCTGTTTTACCAATGTCCGTAATGATTTTAGGTTATAGATTTTTTTCACCCAAAGTTTATAGATATTTTAAGACCTGGCGTGAGATAATATCACAGATTCATAGTTATCTCCAATCAAACTTTTCTGGAATTCGTATTATCAAGGCATACACACTTGAAAAACAGAATGAAGAAGAATTTAAGAAGTTGCTCCAGAACAGGGTTGATTCAGCAAGAAAGGTTTTCAGGATAGAATCTTTACTTCAGAATATGTTTGCATCAATAGAAGAGATTGGAATTGTGCTCGTCCTTTTATGTGGTGGAATATTTGTGATAAAGAATATGATTACTATCGGCGGGTTAATTGCATTTATGGCTTATATTATGACCCTTCTTGGTCCGATGATTGATATCGCAAATTTCTTTGTAATAAAAAAGCGTGCCGAAGTACAGGTGAAAAGAATTGAGGATATAAAAAATTATCCACCAGATGTAAGGGATACCGGAAAAATATCTAAATTTGATTTTACTTCACTTATTGCTGAAAATTTAACCTTCTCTTATGGCGAAGGTGTGCCTGCGGTTTTAAAGGAAATAAATATAAAAATTTCTGTTGGAAAAAAGATTGGAATAGCAGGGACCGTGGGCTCTGGCAAATCTACACTCTTAAAACTTCTAATGCATTTGTATGAGCCAATATCAGGTGATATTAAATTAGATGGTCTTTCGGTCCGTGAACTAAACTTAAGAAAATATCGTGGGCTGTTTTCCTATGTTCCACAGGAGCCTTCTTTATTTTCAGATACCATATACAATAATATAGTATTTGGGAAGGTTATTGATGAAAATAAAATTGCCCAGGTTATTGAAATCAGCCAGTTAAGTGATTTTATTAAAAATTCACCCGATGGTTATAATGGATTAATCGGGGAACGAGGACTAAAATTGTCAGGCGGTGAAAAACAGAGAATGGCAATCGCCCGTGCCCTCTTGAATGAAGCAAAAATCATGATTCTTGATGATGCCACAAGCAATCTTGATGCTGATACAGAGAAAAAATTGATTCAGCATATCGTTGAGATTCAAGGTATGACCGTAATAGTCGTTTCGCACCGATTATCAATTCTGTCAATGTGCGATTATGTTTATGTGCTGGATAAGGGAAAGATTGTTGAGGAGGGTACACCCGAACAATTGATTAATAAAAGGGGTTTATACTGGAGTCTATATCAATACCAGTTGGCGGAAAAATAGGCATAGGTAAGTCTGATAAAGCCTGTTTTCATTATTATTGACTTCTAATTTGATTTTTATATAATTTACGAAAGGAGAATCAAATATGAAGATAATTATAATAATACTCATAGTTGTGATAATCGGCTGGATTATAACACAGATTCTTCAGGCCGCAGACAAAAAAAGAAGGGAAGAGATTGTAAAAAAGAATATTGAAGAAAAGAAGAAGAGAGAAGAACAGGGTTTTTAACGAGTCAAACTATTTATTAATTCTTTAATATCCTCAGGGATGGGTGCAGTAAAAGACACCCATCTTTTTGTTTCAGGATGGACGAAGTTTATCTTATAAGAATGTAATGCCTGCCTGTGAAAAAAGAGCTTTGTTTTTTTTATATTATAGTATTTTTTATCCCCAATAATCGGATGTCCTATCTGGGCGAGTTGCAATCTCAATTGGTGGGTGCGTCCGGTCTTGGGCATCAGTTTCAATATTGTTGCATTTTTTAATATTTTCATAACTTCGTAATGTGTCTCAGCATATTCTTTCGTCTTTTGAATCAGTCCTTTCAAAATACCACTTTTTTGACCCAGCACCCCTTCAACAACTCCAATATAAGTTTTGTTTATCTTACGACTTCTGAATTCTTCAATCAAAAAATCACGGGCATTTTCGTTCTTCGCAAAGACCATTACTCCGCTTGTCTCGCGGTCAAGCCGATGGACCGGATAAACGTTTCTGTCTTTATTTTTTAGAATTTCATTCATTGCAGCGCCCTTTTCCCCGCCTATTTTTTCTGTGAGAAAACCCGAAGGTTTATTCACAATAATTATTTGTTCATCTTCATATAATATTGCTGGCTCATATAAAATAGGAATTTTATTGTATTCAAGAATGATTATCTTATCACCTTTTTTCACTTTTGTTGAAGGGAATGTTTTTCGCATGCCATTAACCAGCACAAGGCCATTTTCTATAATCTCTCTTGCTTCTTTACGGGATAAATCAGTAAAGAACGAAATAGCATAATCAAGACGACGCTCGCCCAATTCCGATTGAACAGTAAAACTTTTTTTCTTCAGGATATTTTCCATTTCACAAAATTATTATCCTATTCTCAACAATTCTTCTTTTTTCTGAAATTCGCTCAGATATTTTCTTATTGGCCAATGCTCGGGTAATTTTATCTCAGGATCTTTACTCACTACCGCGAATGCATCATCCCTTGCCAGAAATAATAGTTCCTGGTCCTGTTCAAGGTCTCCAATCTTTATATCTGGTAAGCCGTGCTGCCTTTTTCCCAAAATCTCACCAGGCCCTCTTAACTGCATATCCTTTCTTGCCAATGCAAATCCATCATTGTTCCTTTCAAAAAAGAGTAATCGCTCATAGGTTTCCTGGGCAACAAATTTACTCAATATCAGAAAGCAATACGATTTTTCTGCACCCCTGCCAATCCTTCCTCTTAACTGGTGCAGTTGTGCCAGACCAAATCGCTCGGGATGTAGTATCAACATAATTGTTGCATTGGGAATATCAACTCCAACTTCAATGACTGTTGTAGCGACAAGAATATTTATTTTTCCATTGCGAAAATCTGACATTATATTTATTCTTTCCTGTGTGTTGAGCTTTCCATGTATTAAGCCAACTGAAAAATTTGGAAATATATTGCAAACCTCTTCGTGAATTTCTTTTGCCGATTTCAATTCTAATTTTTCAGATTTTTCAATTATCGGACATACCACAAATGCCTGACGTCCCTTAAGTAACTCGGCATTTATGAATCTGTAGACGGTTGCTTTTTCATTCTCTAAATACAATTTTGTTATTACTTCACCCCTGCCCGCGGGTTTTTCGGTCAATGTAGAAATATCAAGGTCGCCATAAAGGGTTAATGCAAGTGTTCTTGGTATTGGTGTCGCTGAGAGCACGAGAAAATGTGGATTTATTCCTTTGTTTACAAGGGCTGCCCTTTGCATTACGCCGAATCTATGCTGTTCATCGATTATTGCCAATCCTAAATTTTTGAAAATAATTCCTTCTTCAATAAGGGCATGGGTTCCAAAAATTATCTTTGCTTCGCCACTCTGAATCTGATTTATCACTTCTTCCCGTGCTGAGCTTTTTATACTGCTTGTCAAGAGCACTGATTTAACGCCGAGCCTTTCCAGAATTTGGCGATGGTTAATATAATGCTGTTCCGCAAGAATTTCTGTTGGAACCATCATTGCACCCTGATAATTGTTTTCTACAGCCACGAGCAGGGCAAAGAGAGCGACAATGGTCTTTCCTGAACCAACATCTCCCTGGAGCAAACGATTCATAGGCTTTGACTTTGCTAAGTCAAAGATGATTTCATTAATCACCTTCTTCTGTCCTTCAGTGAGTTCAAAATTTAATGAATTCAAAAACGAATTGGTCAATTTGCAGGTTTGTTTCAAAACAACACCTTCCTGGCTCTTTGCTTTTAGTCTTCTTCGAGCAAGGGCGAGTTCAAAGAAGAAAAATTCATCATAAACGAGTCGCTGCCGTGCTTTTTTTGCCTTTTCAATTGCCTGAGGAAAATGCAAATCTTTTATTGCCTCTTTTAATGATGGAAGATTATTTTTTTGTAATATATATTCAGGGATAGTTTCTACAATTTCATTAAGACAGAGCTCAATGGCGATATTCATTGCCCTTCTTACATCCCAGATACCCAGTCCTTCTGTTAATGGATATATCGGAATTATTGTTCCCCCGGTTTTTTCTGAAATTGTTTCTTCGTCTCCGATTATTTCATAAATAGGATTGATGAATTGCTTATTGTAGAAAAAAGTTACTTTTCCTGAAACTATCAACCAATCACCAATTTTAAATTTGTTTTTCAAATCAGGTCTGTTAAACCATCTTAATACCACGCTGCCTGTTTCATCTTTCAACAATACATTGACCATTTCTCCCCTGTGTCTTGCTTTTTTAATTTCAATAAGATGAATCCTGCCTATAACCGTTGCTTCGTCATTAATCTTTAGGTCTTTTATCTTTAAAACAGTGGAGTAATCAAGATACCGATGCGGAATTAAAAATAAGAGGTCTTTTACATTCTCAACATTCAGTTTTTTGAAATAACTCGCCCTCTTTGGTCCAATTCCCTTTATGTATTGAACCGGACTATCAAGTCTTAAAAACTGTTTTTTTTGCACTATTTACCCTGGGTTATTATTTCAATCTCCTTATGAAATGTATCAGGGTTTAATGCCTTTGCCTCAGCATCCTTTATTGAGACAAGATTCTTCTTTACAAGATTTGCCAGACAGGCATCAAAGGTTATCATACCTTGTTGTTGGGAGGTCTGCAGGATAGATAGCAATTGATGGGTTTTTGCTTCCCTTATTAAATTGCGGACGCTCCCCGTAGCGATCAATAATTCATAGGCTGCGATACGACCCTTGCCATCTGCCCTTTTTATCAAATTCTGAGCAAATATTGCCAGAAGGTTCAATGATAATTGCATTCTTATCTGGTTTTGCTGATGGGGTGGAAAGACATCTATAATACGGTCAATAGTGGATATGGAATCCGCGGTATGGAGGGTTGTAATGACAAGATGCCCGGTTTCTGCGGCAGTAATTGCCAGCGAGATCGTTTCAAGGTCGCGCATTTCACCCACGAGGATTACATCGGGATCCTGCCTGAGTACAAATTTTAATGCATTCGCAAAGGAATGTGTGTCTCTTCCAACTTCACGCTGGGTTACGAGTGCCTTTTTATTCTTATGAATGAATTCAATTGGGTCTTCAACTGTGACAATATGGCAATTATCGTTTTCGTTACGATAGTCAATCAAGGCTGCCTGGGTGGTTGATTTTCCACAACCAGAAGGTCCGGTGACAACGATCAACCCCCTCGGTCTCATTGCCATATCCTTTAAAATCTGCGGGAATCCAAGTTCATCAATTGTTGGAATTTTTTCTGGAATAAGTCGGAATACTGCACCAATATTACCCTTCTGCCTGAACAGGTTGACGCGGAACCGAGCAACGCCGGTCATTTCATAAGATAGATCAAGCTCGTTATTTTTTTTGTATTCTTCAATCTGTTCCTTCTTGAGCATTTCAACGAGTCCTGATTCAATATCAATCGCTGTAAGGGGTGGAACTTCAAGACTTGTAAGGTCACCATTAATTCTCAAGATTGGTGGTGAACCTACCTTTAAAATCAAATCTGACGCACGACTATTTACCTGGGTATGTAAGAGATCATTGAGTTTTATCATGCTGACACCCGCCTTTCAAATTCATCGGGATTTGTGCAATGTGCAAGTGCCTCTTCATATTCAATTATTCCCTGATTCAGGAGATTGCGGAGATATTGATCCATCTGTATCATACCGAGTCTGGAACCAGTCTGTATCGCAGTATAAATTTGTGGTGTTTTTCCTTCCCGGATTGCACTGCGAATTGCCGGTGTGCAAACCATAATTTCAAATGCCGCAACGCGTCCGGCCCCGTCTTTTCTTCGCACCAGCGTTTCAGTTATCACCGCCTGAAGTGTTGTTGATAACTGGAGTCTTATCTGCTGCTGCTGGGCAGGCGGAAAAACATCAATGATACGGTCTATGGTTTGTACTGCATCAATTGTATGAAGTGTTGAAAAAACCAGATGACCTGTTTCTGCAGCAGTAATAGTTTGTGCCATTGTTTCAAGGTCGCGCATTTCACCCACGAGTATGATATCAGGATTCTGTCTTATGGCACGTCTTAACGCTTCGGCATAAGATTTTGTGTCAATACCAATTTCCCTTTGTTCAATAATGGATAACTTATCACGATGTAAAAATTCTATTGGGTCTTCAATTGTTATAATATGCTTTCGGAAATGTTGATTAATGTGTTCAATCATTGAAGCAAGGGTTGTAGATTTTCCACTTCCAGTGGGACCGGTTACAAGAACAAGACCCCTGGGTAGTTCAGCAATACGTTTTAATACAGATGGAAATCCCCATTCATCAATAGTTTTTATCTTTAAAGGTATGATTCTCATTACCACACCAATATTTCCCATCTGTTTAAAACAATTTACCCTGAATCTTGCTACTCCAGGTATCTCATATGCCATATCAAATTCAAGATTTTTTTCAAATATCTCGCGCTGGGCGGGTTTCATTAAACCATATATCAAACTTTCCATATCTTCTTTTGTTACTGGCGGATTGTCAGATCGTTGAAGTTCACCGGCAACACGGTATATCGGTGGTTCACCCACACGCAGATGCAAATCTGAACCTTCTCTTAAAACAAGTTCTTCTAAAAGGACATCAATTTCAATATTTGGCATATCTTATTTCTGCGTTCTAATGAATGCACGGAAGCCTATTGATGTATCAGTGATATAATCAAGTTGAGCCATTTTTGAAGAACTAATCTTAATGGTGTAAGGCATCGAATCTATTGGGAAAAGGGAATCAGCATTGCTGACGAACAGAATTGTATCAGCAATGGTCGTATCGTATAATGGATTTGTTAAATAATTTAGGAGACTATCTATTGATTTAGGCGCCCCCTTATATATTGCGATATCCGTGGTGTCAAAGCCCGATATACGGGTGAAAGATATGCAGAGTGTATCATTTAAGATAGAAATAAATTCTGCATCGGGTTTATGAAAATGCTGGACCGGGGGGATTTCTACCGATAGGTCAATTATATGGTCGCTCGCCTTTCCATAGAGTGAATTTAACCTGTAATAGACCTTTGTATTTGGTCTGAGTAAAGTATCGGCATCATTGAAATACATTATCGTATCAATTGGTACTGTATCAAGTGCAACGAAATTTGTTGAGTCATTGCTCCGCTCTACTATCACTGCATCAATCTGCGGTCTTTGCAATGTCCAGCCCCAGGTCAAATTCACAAATACCTGAGACTTTTCGCCGAGAATGCTCGTTTCAACATTAATAACCTCACTGGTATGTTTAACCCAACATTCAAGATTGACTTCCATTCCTGTTTCACACCCAATAACCATTAAGACAAATAGAAAAGCACATAGTTTCTTCATAGGACCTCCTTTTGGATAATTTGATAATAATAACTAATTTTAATTAATTGTCAATGGGAAACATAGGTTCGGACTTGACGCAGGATAAAAATCCAATATAATCTGAATGAATGAAAGTCTTTATTACTGGTTCCCAGGGATGTTTGGGAAGTGTGATGCAAAATCTGCTCAAACAGGAGAATGTTAACCATTTTGGGGTTGATGTGCAACAAATTGATATATCAGATTTCAAAAAAATCAATGAAACAATTATGAATTATAAACCGGATGTCATACTCCATTTTGCTGCAATCAGCGATGTTGATGCCTGTGAACGGGAACCCGATTTGGCGTTTAGAATAAATACCCTTTCAACCCTGGGTATTGCAATAATTGCCCGGAAAATAAATGCAAAATTGCTCTACACCAGCACAAATTTTGTATTTGATGGCAATATTGAGAGACCGTATTATGAATATGACGAACCCAATCCAATAAGTACATATGGAAAAACGAAGTATCTTGGAGAAAAATACATCAGAGAAATTTACAATCGCTTTTATATTGTCCGCACATCCTGGCTTTTTGGAAAAAATTCGAAAACATTTGCATCAAGATTTTTGCAGCAGAATGAGAAACCACGTTCAATAAGTGTTATTTGTGACCAGATTGGTTCTTTTACCTATGTTGTGGACCTTGCCGAAGCGATATTTAATATAATTAAATCAGAAAATTACGGTACATACCATATTGTAAATGGAGAGTATGGAACATGGCTTGATTTTCTGTTAAGGGCAAAGGAGATTATGAAATTTAACACAGAGTTGATTCCGGTCAAAACGGATGAATTAAATCTCCCCGCACCGAGACCAAAATTTGCACCACTTGGTTCAAAAAATTATGAATTTTTATTTGATAAAAAAATGCGTTCCTGGCAGGATGCCCTTGTTGAATTTATAAAGACACTCAAGATTTAAGTTCATATATCTTACCTTTCTAAATTTTTCAATATTAAGAGTTAGTTCCTGAATTTTCTTTTTAAATATCAGAAGTTTTGTTTTTATTTAATAATCTCCCACTATCTCCTTTTACAAAAGTTTAATCCCCCATTATCCCCCTTTTCAAAAGGGGGAAAGAGGGGGATTGAAATTGTGATTTCATAAATATTTGCGAAAAGTGGGTACGACAGAAAAAAGAAATGCACTATGGACATGTAGTATGAAGACTTAAAATTTCAAAAGAAAAAATGTGGAGAGGACTCAGGTAAAATTATAAGTTGACATATATCTATTTTTGGATATAATTTTTCTCCGACTCCGCATAATAAATGCGGGTCTGAGATCCCGAGCGGATGCGAGGGAAAAATCTTGATTTTGTAGTCCGCCTGGATATGTATAAAGAAATGTTGATGAGCAGATAAAATACTTTACTGCCGAGATGGCGGAACTGGGAGACGCGGCGGACTCAAAATCCGCAGTGCTGAAAGGCGCGTGGGGGTTCAACTCCCCCTCTCGGCATAAGGGTTTCCTCATTAAAAAATGGTTCAAGGTTATTGGGCATGGATGCTGTTATGATCTTTGGTCTATGGTTTAAGGTTAATGGGTTTGAGTGCTGGAAATATCTCTTGAATTTTCACACTGTCCAATTCTTTAAAATAATATCTTTCTGGGTAAGAATTACTCTTAAAAGCGGTGTGCGGTCTATTTCCTTGCCAGCTTCACGCGCCTTTATTATAAATTCTATGTAATCTTTAATTGTTCCTATGTAATCAAGGGGAATTGCTACTTCAACAAATTCATCTATTTTAAAGATGATATTTTTTTCCATACTAAGAATAAATTTTAATCCACCCGGTCTCTCAAAATCTATTTCATATTCATACTGGTTTATATCCTGATTTAAAATATCAAATCTTATGTATAAATTTTTATCATCAAATCCATAAAAGACCTTTGAAAATAGCCCAGCAAATCTCTGCATTGTGCCACCGGTTCTTTTTAAGTCAAGATAACCAGCGTTATACCACTCATAAAAAAATGTCAGTTTGCCATCAATGGTGGGTGAGATATAATCTATAGGTTGTGTAGCATATAACTCTGTCTGGGGGTTTATTGGCAGGAATAATTCATGCGGTGGTTCAATATTTATTTTTTTATATATCCAAAGTGCATTCTGTCTGAATAGTTGGTCAAATACTTCGGTTGTAACAGAGAAAAAATCATCTCCAAACCACCAGAACCAGTCACTGCCTTCAAGGAAATATAATCGCCTCCAGATTTCAGGGTCGTTTATTCCCGATTCAACGAGTTTATTCCTTAAATTTTTTATGATCAACCATGCCTTATGGTCTTCAGATTTACCAATCCAGATATTGAAGTTTGCTCCAATCCAGGAACCAGGAAATAAGTTTGTGAGACTATTAATTGCTTCTGAATGTTCATTCACAAATTTTGAGAATGTCGTTGTTGGAATTTTTTGTTCAGAAATGGTTTTATAAAGTAATTGTAGAAAATCAGTTCCATCATTCGCGAAATACTCCCAGGCATTTTCGCCATCAAGGATAACAGGAAGAATAAATTTTTCTAACGGTGAAAGGGAACCCGCAATTTGTTTTATCCTGCCTACAAAATCTTCAACTGCCTTTTCTGGTTCCCATCTGTTATATACGAATGCAATGCGGTCTGATAGTAAATGGTCCCGGAAAAATATCTTGATATTACCCATTTTCCAGGGTTTATAAAGCAGATTGCTGTGATTTGGAATTCCATTTTCATCCCGTTTGAATGAGATATTTATTGAGCGGGCAAGTATCTCCTCATCAGTTGCAATCCATTCAAGGCCAACATCGGATATAATTGGGATCAGTTCAGAGCAGACACTTCCCTCTGACGGCCAGAGTCCTTTTGGTTTAAATCCAAATATTTTTTCAAATACTTCTATTCCCTTTTTGATTTGTTCTTTTGCATCTTCGGGGTGTTTGAATTCAAAAGGTATCTCGAGATTGGGATTTGATATTTTTGCAAGATTGCTATTAATAAGCAAGGGCAGAATTGGGTGTGATAGTGGGGATGTCGTAAGTTCAATCTGTCCTGATTCTGCTGCTTTTTTATATTCATCAAAAATAGAATTAATTATTTTATTCTGTAGGTTAATAATGAGTTCTTTATCCTGCTCTCTATAATTCCTGCCTTTCTGATATAAATCTTTTATCTCGTCTCTAAAAACAGGGTCAATCCAGGTAAGATTTGCCCATATTTGTAAATCCCTGAATTCGTCGGTTGTAAAACTTTCGGCGACACTCGGCAATTCTTCTGGCACAAGTTTTTTGCCCCTTTTCATCAGTAGAGAAAAATACCTTGGATAGGGTTCAACCATTTCATCCCAGTTCGCAAGAAAAAAATCCTTAAGGATTTCAATTTTATCTTCTATAGTTAAATTTTCTGCTGGTTTTTTGAAAAGTAGAAACTGGCGATCAGTGCATTTGTTTTCCTTATATTCCTGGAGTTGCATGAGCAGGGTGGGTGTAAAATTGAATGTTGCATGAATCTGTGGAAAATTCTGTAGATTTTTTAACATATCAAGATAATCTTTTATTGCATGCAATCGGACCCAGGGCATTGGTAAAACTTTATCTTCTGGATTTGAGTATATCGGTTGGTGGAAGTGCCAGAGGAATGCAACCGATAGATTATTCATCATTAATCAATTCTTCGGGTCCTAAATACCAAAAAATGAATAGATAGGTATTATTTATTAAAATAGCCAAGATAGAATTTTGCATCATTTGTAATGTCCTGGGGTGGGTTCTGTTCCAGAAGTTTTCGCAGTATTTCTTTTGCCTTATCGGTGTTACCTAAAATTCCATTTATCCTTCCCCAGGCGAGCATTCCCAAATAATAGAAATGGGAATCTTTGTTTTTGGCAACACTCTCATAATACTTTAATGCCCGTTCATAATCTTTTAATCCTTCGGCGGCACAGCCCGCACCAAATTGTGCTGATGGGGTTAATAAAAAGTCTTTCTTTTCTTTAGATAGAAATTTATCAAAATAATCTAATGCTTCGCTGAATCGCGCAGTGTGGTAATTTATCACCCCGAGATAATAATAAGCTACCTTACCCGGTCTTGTATTATTATATTTTTCAGTTAACTGCAAAAAATAATTTTCCGCATCTTGCAGCCTTCCCATAGTAACAAAATTGATTGCCTGTGTATAAATCAACTCTGCTTCAGGATTTACTTTTTCTGAAGGATAAAAAAGATATCCTATAACAAATATTGCTGCAACAATACCTATCCCTATCCAGATTGCTATATCACGATGCCGAACAATAAATTTTATTAATTTTTCCATCGTTTTCTGGAATGAGTCTTCGGTCTTAAGACCTCGCTTCATGTCTCTCATAATTCTCCTAAATACCCCTGACCCGATTTGAACGGGTGACCTGCGGTTTAGGAAACCGCTGCTCTATCCTGCTGAGCTACAGGGGCACAGACATAGTTAGATTATATAAAATTTATAACGAAAGTCAATAATTACTTACCATTAAATCTGATTGACAAGTAGATTATTTTAAGTATAATGAAAATAATGAAGCGTGGATTGGTGATAATTCCAACCTATAATGAAGCGGTTAATATTGAGAAGATTATTAATGCAGTTCTTTCAAAATCGGAACAACTTGAAGTTTTGGTAATTGATGATAACTCTTCGGACAATACCCCAGAGATCGTTGAAAGTCTAATGAAACAAAATAATAGAGTGCATATCATTAAAAGACCTCGAAAAATGGGGCTCGGCACTGCCTATGTTACTGGGTTTGGATATGCGCTTGAAAATAACTACGATTTCGTCTTTGAAATGGACGCTGATTTTTCACACGACCCGAATGATCTACCCAGGTTCATTGAGCTCTTAGATAAATATGATTTAATCATTGGCTCCAGATATATAAATGGTGTGAGTGTTGTCAACTGGCCAATGAAGAGACTATTATTGTCCTTTTTTGCCTGTATCTTTGCGAGGATTGTCACCGGTGTCCCGGTGCGCGACCTTACCAGTGGATTTAAGTGTTATTCGCGCCGCGCGCTCGAAAGTGTAAACTGGAAAAAATTTAAGGTTGATGGTTATGGATTTCAAATCCAGAGTGTCTATGGTGTGTTCTGTGCCCGCCTGCCCATAAAGGAAATTCCGATAATCTTCGTAGAACGCAGAGCAGGAACATCAAAGATGTCAAAGAGAATAATCTGGGAGGCATTCTGGCTTGTATGGAAGTTACGACTTATGTCAATTTTCAACAAAAAATGGCTCTGTAAATGATTTTAATTGAATTTTTTATTCTTTCCATTTCGTTAAAACCAGTTTTCTATACAAATCACAATTATATATACAATATTGCAGTCAACGATTCGTTTGTTTATGCAGCAACTAATGGTGGTGTTGTTGGTTATAATTATCTAAATAATACTTTCAGAGTTTTAACAAATACTGATGGACTTACGGTTAATCGTCAGCAATGCATTGCAATTGACAGTGCAGGAAACATCTGGGCGGGTTCGAACAATGGACTTGTCCAGGTTGATAAATCATTCACTAATATCCGGATTTATCCGATGGAATGTTTGCCCTGCACAAGGGTGAATACAATCTATTGTTTAAAAGATACGATTTTGGTGGGAACTCAAAACGGTTTGTTAATCATAGATACAAAAGGCACATTAGAGAATTTCCAGGATGACAGAGTTTTAAAGGTATATGATTTCCAAGGATTATCTTCCAATAACGTGCTGACGATTGCAATCGATACTGGATTCTGGATTGGAACGGATGAAAAAATAACAAGATTTAGCAATGATTTCCAGAACTATACTATTTATGGTGTGGAAAATGGACTTCTTAAAAACTACATTAGAAAATTAAAAATTATAGATTCAGTTCTATATGTCGGAACTGATGCAGGATTAAACAGATTTACCGGAATCTATTTTGATACAGTAATTATCGGATATAAAATTGTTGATATAGAAAAAGCCGGTGATTCATTATTGCTTGCCCTTGATTCCATTCGTCAAATTGGCATATTTTTTCAGGGAAATTTAAGCCTTTTAAACGCAGGTATTCCATATCTGACCAGGGTCAATGATGTTGAGAATTATAAAGGTCAATGGTTCTGTGCCACCGGCAATCCCTTTAAATCCGATTATTTCGGGGAAGGAATAGGTATCTATAATTTTCCCAATCAACAATGGGAATTAAAAAAAGACAATGGTCTCGCTTCAAATCATATTTGTAGTATTACGGCAAATCAATACGGTGTTTTCATTGCGCACGGGACAAGGAATGTTGATGCACGCGGGGTTAGTTGGTTTAAGAATGATAATACCTGGCAAAATTTGTGTCAGGATTCACTTGTTCCAACAAAATTCATCCACCGTTGTGTCACTGCACCGGATAAAAGAGTCTGGTTTGCTCTACATTATACAGATTCTTTACTGGCAATTTCTTTTAACCCAGAGAATAATAGCTGGTATTATTTGAGGCAAAAGTATCGCGGTATTGATAGCACTGTAGCAATATGGGATTTGAAATTTGACCTGAAGAATAATATGTATCTTTCCCTTGCCGGACCATCAGACAAAATTTGGGTATATGATTCTGCATTGACAACAGCGTATCTCCTTGGCGATAGGACCCCGGGATTTGAGGTTGAACTTGCAATAGATTCAAGTTTGCGTGTATTTAGTACGATCTTTGATGCCGCAGGTGGAGTTTTGATGATTGATACCAGGGGGACTATTTTTGACCGCGGTGATGATGTTAATTTAAAGTATGGAAAGACCGATGGATTACTTTCACAGTTCTGTTCAGGTATAACAGTAGATGAAAAAAACAATGTTTACATTGCTAATGAAGTGGGTGTCTCGGTGCTTGTAAATAATATCTTTGAACACATAGAAAATTTTAATGGCGGTGTGATTTATGATGTACTCGCTGATGGCGAAGGCAGGGTATGGATAATGGCTGACAATGGAGTATACAATTATGATATAAACTACAA
Source organism: candidate division WOR-3 bacterium (assembly GCA_039802005.1). Taxonomy (NCBI): domain Bacteria; kingdom Pseudomonadati; phylum Caldifarciminota; species Caldifarciminota bacterium. Next base: position 47,038 of record JBDRVV010000005.1, on the reverse strand, counting down.
AATGCTTAAAGGTTTTACGTTCAATGAATTGGGTGTTAATGTAGAATTTTTGCCGGTAAGTAACGAAATAATACAGGTCCAAGGATTTTGCTATGATTCTTATCGTTCTTGTTTCTGGTTGGGTAGTCAGAATGGGTTGCTAAAACTTGAAATTATTAAAAAAGACACTTCTTCATTGGACAGTATAGTAATATATCCAAATCCTGTAATAAGAGGAGATGCGGTACGAATTAAGAATATTCCCAATGATGCTTCGGTCATTATATTTTCAATTTCAGGTAGAAAATTGACAGAAGGATTGAAACCAAACTCCCTGGGCGAAGTTCTCTGGCACATTCCCCATAATATATCAAGTGGTTTATACTTCGCACTGATTAATACCGGTAATGATAAAAAGGTTTGTAAATTTGCTATTGTCAAATAGATTGAAGCACATTGAATTAGTTTTTTCCCTATATTATGCATGAGTATAGTGTAACCAAGTCGCTTGTTGACCTTTGTAATCAGGAGGCAGAGAGACATAAAATAAATTCGGTAAAGTTAATAAAAGTTAGACTTGGAAAGTTCACCGGATTTTCTCCCGAGGCAATAAATTTTTATTTTGATTATTTAAAAAAGGGAACACGGTGTGAATTTGCGAAGATCGATTTTTTTGATATTCCGATTCGTATAAAATGCTGTGATTGTAATTTTGAAAATGAGATAGAAGAACCGTTATTTGTTTGTCCGCAATGTGGGAAAACAGCCATAGAGATATTATCGGGCAGGGAATTTTATGTAGAATCAATAGAAGGTGAATAAGAAAGGAGTATTATGAAGATAAATATTCTCAAACCTGTTTTGGTATCAAATCAGGAAAGGGCAAAAGAAAATAGAAAATTTTTTGATAAGTCAAATTCTTTGGTTTTAAATATCATTGGTTCACCGGGTTCAGGGAAGACATCGGTGATAGAGAACATTGTAAAAAGATTAAAATCGCGATTCAAAATCCTTGTAATAGAAGGGGATATCAAGGGGTCAATTGATAGCGAGAGGTTGAATAAATTGAAGATTGATACGATTCAGATAAATACCCAAACTGAATGTCATCTTGATGCATTTATGATTGCCCAAACCCTGCCTAAGGTGGATAAACCTTATGATTTAATACTTATTGAAAATGTTGGTAACCTTGTTTGCCCTGCCGAGTTTGAAATTGGTGAAGATTATAAGATCGCAATTCTTTCTACCCCGGAGGGCGATGATAAACCAATAAAATATCCCTTATTGTTTCATCTGGCAAAGGTTGTGATCATTAATAAAATTGACCTTTTGCCTTATCTGGATTTTAAGGTCAAAAAAGCCAAAAAAAATATAGTAAATAAAAACCCTAAGGCATTAATATTTGAAGTTTCAGCCAAAAATGGTAGAGGGTTTGATAAGCTTATTGATTTTATAAAAAAAGAACTGGCTAAGAAAAAGTAAAAATTTATTTATCAATGGCGCGGAGTCTTGTTCAGGTTAAAGGCATTGTTCAGGGTGTGGGATTTAGACCTTTTGTTTACCGCCTGGCAAATAGATTAAATCTTACCGGTTTTGTCCGCAATACGTCTTACGGGGTGGAGATAGAGATTGAAGGTAATACAAAAAGAATAAAAGAATTTTTAAAAAGACTTTCATTGGAAAGACCAGCTGCATCAATAATTGAATTAATTACAGTGAAACAGATACCAGTCAAAGGAGAAAAAAGATTTGTCATAAAACACAGTAAACAATCCAGTGGTTTCACCCAGATTTCACCGGATATTGCAACCTGTAAAGATTGTTTGAAAGAATTCTTTAATCCTGAAGATCGTAGATACAAATTTCCTTTCATAAATTGCACGAACTGCGGTCCCAGATATTCTATAATCTACACTACACCTTACGACCGTCAGCAGACTTCTATGAAAGAATTCAAAATGTGTCCGGAGTGTGAAAAAGAGTTTGAAGATGTCTATAATCGCAGATTTCATGCCCAGCCTGATTGCTGTTTTGTATGTGGACCAGAATTTTCAATATACCGGATTGATGGAAAAATGATTAAAACAAAAGACCCGATAATTGAGGCAATAAACTTGCTGAAAAAAGGTGAGATTGTTGCAATAAAAGGGATCGGTGGATTTCATATTGCCTGTGATGCCACGAATTGTAGCGCTGTAAATAAATTGAGAATTTTGAAGAATCGTCCAACGAAGCCATTTGCAATAATGGCTTCTGAAAAAGTTCTGGAAAAAATAGTGAGGGTCACACCACAAGAAAAAAAGTTTATAAAATCTCCGGTCGCACCGATAATGCTACTTGAAAAGAAAAATAGTGAAGTATGTGAAGAGGTTGCACCAAATAATCCATATCTTGGTGTAATGCTGCCATATGCGCCGGTTCATTATCTTCTTCTTGAGAAAATTCCACTTCTTGTTATGACAAGTGCCAATATCGCAGATGAACCACTTGTAAAGGATGATACAGAAGTGAAAAGTAAGCTCAAAAAGATTGTTTCGTTCTATCTTACCCACAATCGTAAAATTATAAATAGATGTGATGACTCTATAGGATTTTATCTCAAAGACCGTGGATTTTCAATAATTCGTCGCTCAAGGGGTTATGTGCCGGTGCCGATTGAACTGCCATTTTCTGTGAGACCAACCCTTGCAACCGGACCTTATTTAAAAAATACCTTCACCCTTGCTGATAAAAAGAATGCCTATGTTTCACCACACATTGGAGACCTTGATAACTCTGAGACATTAAATTTTTTCTATGAAATGGTTGGAAATTATAAAAGATGGTTTAAGATTGAGCCAGAGTTGATTGTGCACGATTTGCATCCAGATTATCTATCTACCAAGGTTGCCTTTGAGATAGCAAAGAAAAAGGGATTAAAAAAAATTGGTGTCCAGCATCACATCGCCCACATTGTTTCTTGTTTGGGCGAGAATAAAATATCTGAAACAGCAATTGGTATTGCATTTGATGGAACAGGATACGGATTTGATGGGAATATATGGGGTAGTGAATTCTTTATCGGTGATCTAAAAAATCAAAAAAGGGTTGCCCACTTAGAATACCTTCCCTTACCAGGTGGTGAAGAGAGCATTAAAAAACCTTATCGTATTGCGATAGCCTATCTTTATAAAATTTTTGGTAAGGATTTTATAAAAGACTTATGCCTTAACATTCATTCTAATGAAATTGATGTAATAATTAAAATGATAGAACAGAATTATAATCTTGCTTATACATCAAGTATGGGAAGACTCTTTGATTGCATTTCAGCAATGCTTGGCATTACCCAGGAAATAACCTATGAGGCAGAGGCAGCGATAAACTTAGAATATGTAGCCAAAAAAGGTATAAAGGATTATTATCCCTACGAAATTTCTAAAATATCCCTGAATTACTTAAGACAAGGGAATGTAACGACTTCCACTTGCGATAATGAATTTCTAATTCGTATCCGTCCCATCCTTGAAGGTATATTAAACGACCTTAAAAGGGGTATTGATAAAGGTCTTATTTCAGCAAAGTTCCATAATACGGTAGCACAATTTTCCCTTGACATTGTCCGAAGACTGCGTAGAATTTATGGCGTGAACAGAGTAGTTTTGTCCGGCGGAGTTTTTCAAAATAGATATTTGTTGAATTTAATGATCAGACGGATGGAAGATAATGATTTCAAAGTTTTCACACACCATAAACTCCCAACAAATGATGGTTGTATCTCTTACGGGCAAGTGATATGTGGGAACTTATTAAATGAGAAGTGAGAAATGAGAAATGAGAAGTGAGAAATGGGAAATGAGAAGTAGGAAGTGAGAAGTTATGTGTTTAGCGGTTGTTGGTAGAATAGAAAAAATTGATGGAGATATGGCAATTGCTGAAATTATGGGTGTGCGTAAGGAGATATCTATTGTGCTCACACCTGAAGTTAAGGTAGGGGATTATGTTATGATCCATGCGGGTTTTGCGATAAATCCGATAGATGAAAAAGAGGCTAAAGAGACTGAAAGACTTTTGAGAGAAGTGGCAAAATACTCATAACCGTAATCAATAATTCCTGCAGAACATTTATCAACTTCGATTTTCGAAAAATAGTTTAATGAATGAGATGTCCAAAAAAATAAATAGAAAAATCAATATAAAATTTTCAAACTATTCTGTTTCCAATTCTTTGAGCAGTTCTCATTAATTTCTCATTTTTAGCAGCATCACCGATGGAACTTATGCCGCCTCTAACTATCTTTCCAATAATTTCTGCATTCAAAGGTGATTTAAGAACAGATTCGAGCAGTTCAATAGTTGGTTTTCTTTTTTGTGCATAACCTTTGTCACTTGCTGCCCATACAAGGACAAATGCACCTTTTCTCCTCCCCTTTAATTTATTGTTGAAGTCTTTATCAAAGAGCGAATACAATCTGTCTATAAAGATTTTTGTCTGGGCAGAGATTGTACCAAAATAAATTGGTGATCCAATGATTACTCCAGTTGCTTTTTTGATTTTCTCTATGACTTTCTGAAAATCATCTTTTGTTTTACAATTTTTGTGGCTTTTGCAATAATCACATCCCTGACAGGGTTTTATTTTTAACTCATTAAGAAAAATCTTTTCAATCAATGCTCCTTTTAAAGATGCAGTTTTTAAGATATTATGTATAGTAACTGATGTATTACCATTTTTTCTTGGACTACCTATTATTCCAATTACATATTTTTTTCTTTTCATAATTCTATTGTTCCTCCCTAACTGCCCACCAATCTTTTTCACCAAGGCCTTCGGCATAATGCTTGCCTTCAATGCGCTCCCAATCATCAGAAATTTTTCCTTTTAAAATAACCCTCTTTTTTGTTGTGGTCCAGTAAAACACATTTCGTTCCTTACAATTTACATTACCATCAGCAAGAAAATCATTCTTTGATATCACCCCATTTATCTCACCACTATAAGTCATCTCATTTTTTGGCTGGTGAAAATATTTTATTTTAATCTGACCATCTTTTTGATTTACCGTCATTTTAAAAGAAGCATTATACGAAATTCCATCATGTCCGATCTTTCCTTTCCAATTACCGACAAGATTTTTAAGGATAATAATTCCAAGGTCAAGCGTCTCGCCTGAAACGAGCTTTATATCACTCGTGAATATTTGATAACCCGGCATTCTCAATTCAAGTTTATGTGGAATTGCCTGTATATTTTCTGATATATAGGGTGTTTTGCCAACGAGCATTCCATCAAGATAGACATCTGCACTCTCGGGTTGAGAATTTATCTGAAATACACCATAGATTGGAACAAGGCTTGCACTAATCACAGTATTTTTCCCGAATCTAAGATTTACTTTTGCCTGCCATTTTTCATACCCTTCTTTTTCAATATCAATAATATGAGACCCCATGAAAAGTTCCGGTGTCTCATAAACACCAATTTTTCTATTTACCAATTCCATTCGCCTTCCGTCAATTAAGATTGTTAAGTCAGTTGTGGGTTCAATATTTATTATAATTCTATTGCGTGTGAAATTCCATAATAATATCACGATGATATAAACCGCAACTGCACTGCCAGCGATTAGCAATGCCTTTTTAATAAAATTTCTCTGTGCGGCTAAAATTTCGGTTCTTATCTTGCTTAGAATTTCCTGATATTGTTTATTATCGGGATCACATTTAATTGCCCTTTCAAAGAAAGATATTGCTTCTCTCTTTTTGTTATTATTTATTTTATTTGTGCCAATCTTTGAGAGAATCAAAGCTAATTTTTTGCGTGATTGTTCATCTATTCTATCAAATGGTTCTTGTATCTTTAATACAAAATTTTCTGCTTCAGTAAGATTATTCTTGGCAAAACTTGCAAATGTCAAATAGGTCAGTATCATAGTTCGCATTTCATCAGTAATTCCTTCTTTAGTTAATAACTTATTAAGCATCTCGGTTGCCTTTTCATAATTGCCATTTTCATAATAATATTTTCCAATCGCCATGCCCAGTTTTGTATCTTCTATATTCATCTCCTCCATTTTTTGATAATATTTGGCAAGTCCTTCCATATCGTTCTGGTCGGTAAAATACTGGACAATTTCTTTTATCACCTGTTCATTATCAGGAACAAGTTGCTCTAATTTCTGTAATTCTGAAAATGTCTTTTCTTTATCGCCCTTTTGTTTGTAAAGATTTTTCATCAACATATGGAACTCTACACTCTCGGGTTTGATTTTGACGACCTTCTCACCAATAGTAATCGCTTCAATAGTTTTGTTTTGCAGATAATATACACGAAACAGACCAATGAGTGATTCTTCAGAATCAGGTTTGATATGTAACGCTGAATGGAACGCAGATTCGGCATTGTGCAGGTCATTTAGTTTAAGATAAATTAATGCGGATTTGCTATGGGCATCAAAATTATTTGGGTCTATTCCTATTGCAATTTTATATTCATCAAGTGCTTCATAAAGGAGCCCATTTTTTTGATAAAGACTTCCAAGTTCAACCCGTAAATTTACATCTTTTGGGTCTGATTCAATTTTTTTCCTTAAAAGATTTATATGGGCAGTGGTTTCAGTACTGAGGTTTATCAGGATTGTACCGCAGGCACTGCATAATTTATAATTTTCTTTTATTGTTGCGCCACAATGTGGACAATTATTCATAACCCCTACCTTTTTGGAGATCAAACCCCATATAATAAGTATATAAACATTATATAATATGTCAAGGGCGGTTAAAACTGACTTCTTTCCAACTTTATAGAATGGTTTCTTTAGTTTCAATAAAATCTTTTCGTAAGATTTGTAGTGGCAGACCTTGGTCTGCAAATATTTAAAAAGCCGAGTAAACTCGGCCACTACATTTAATTCATATTGATATGTCGACGATAATCAATAGGCAGTTTAAGGGTTAAAAATAATTTAAATAAATGTGTAGAGGATTCAGAGATTAGCAAATGTCCTGCTGATTGACTTTAAAGAGAAACCTGATATAATTATTTAATGCTCCAACAATTAAATGAATTTAAATATAAGGCAGAGACCAGAAAGGTTTATATCGTATATTTTTTAAAATTCTGGAAAGATGGGGAAGACTATATTGTAAAGTATCAAATCAGGGGAGAGGATAAAGATATATTCTGGTATGGGAGGATATCTAAAGAAAGGGCTTTGATTGATTTGAAGATCGAGCCAAAAGAAATAAAGACGATTGCTAATGAAGAATTGGAAAAGAAAATTAAAGAACACCTGATGGTTTTATTTACAACGGTTATAAAAAAAGGGCTTGATAAAGGATTTGAAGAACCGAATACTGAATTTGTGTTTTATAAAGAATCATTTGTAACTAAGCGTCTCTGGGACGAATGAATCATAGACCATTAGTATTCGAAGTCATCAAAGATTTATACTTGCAATATTTTTAATATCAGATATAATTGGCAATGAAAAAATTTTTACTTCTTGATGCCCATTCTCTGATATTCCGTGCCTATTTTGCATTTATAAAAAATCCACTCAAGAATTCAAAAGGGCAGAATACTTCAGGGGTCTTTGGTTTCCTCAATTCTCTAAAAAAAATAAAGACAAAATTTGCAAGTGATTATATAGTTCTTGCATTTGATGCCCCAGGTGAGACCTTTAGAGATAAGGTTTATAAGGAGTATAAGGCAACCCGGCCACCCGCACCAAGAGATATACCATTTCAGATTGAAAAGGTAAAAGAAATAAGTCATTATCTTGGCATCAAAAGTTTTGAAATGCCCGGTTATGAAGCAGATGATATTCTGGCAACTTTAGCAAAAAAATTGAAAGATTATGGTGAAGTTTATATTGTAAGTTCAGATAAAGACCTTATGCAATTAATTTCAGAAAATATATTTATCTACGATGTCTTTAATGATGTAGTATATGATAGAGAAAAGGTAAAAGAAAAATTTGGTGTTGAACCTGAACGTATCGGTGAATACCTTGCACTTTGTGGTGATTCAATTGATAATATCCCTGGAGTTCCCGGCATTGGTCCACATCGGGCAATAGAGATTTTGAAAAAATATCAGAATCTTGAAACAGCAATGGAAAAAGAGTCAAAATTAAAAGAACATCGCAATCTGCTTCAGTTATCCATGAAACTTGTAGAACTGGATATTAATACTCCAATCCAAATAAAGATCGACGATTTGGCGGCAAAAAATATAGAGATAGATAATCTTTTAAAAATTCTCTCTGAACTTGAATTCCATTCTTTAATAAAAGAATTTGCACCTAAATTTGATGCAAAGAATTTTAATAAAAAAACAGAATTGCCCGGTGCTGTAATAAATAAGAATCTTGGTATCGCATTTAGTGAAGATAAAGTTTTTTTGAGTTTTAGTGAAGGGGAGATATATACTACGAACTTAGAAGATGGGAAAAAGATTATATCTGATACAGGGATAACAAAGATCGGGTTTGATTTAAAAGAAATATATAAATCAATTCCACTGACCCCGCCGCTATTTGATGTGAAGATAGCATCCTGGCTTATAGAGCCGAATCTAAAGAACGAACGATTTGAAGATATCTGTTTAAAATATCTTAATTGTTATGTGGACTCATCGCCCGAGGTCATATCCAACCTTTCATTAAAACTTTATCCTGTTTTAAAGAAAAAACTGGAAGAAATTGATGAATTAACACTCTATAAAAGGATTGAAGAACCCTTAATAATTGTGCTGGCAAAAATGGAAAAGAGGGGCATTGGGATTGATCTCAATTTTTTAAAGGAGCTAAAGAAAAGGATTGAAAAAGATGTTCGCCTCCTTGCAGATGAGTGTTATAAGATTGCTGGATGTGTATTCAATATCAATTCTCCAAAGCAACTTGCGGAAGTTTTATTTGAAAGGTTAAAACTTACCCCGGTTAAAAAAGGAAAATCACATTTTTCTACAGATTTTGAGGTTTTGCAGCAATTGAGTGCGAAGCACGAATTGCCACGCAAAATCCTTGAGTATCGCGAACTGGCAAAGGTTGCAAACACATATATTGACCCTTTAATTGAATTGGCAAAAAACGGTAGAATACACACTACATTCAATCAAACCGGAACTGCTACAGGCAGGCTTTCATCGAGCAATCCAAACCTACAAAATATTCCGATACGAAGTTACTGGGGTAATGAACTGAGGAAGGCATTTATTGCCCAAGATGGGTTTTTGCTTATTTCTGCTGACTATTCCCAGATTGAATTGCGGATTCTTGCCCATATAACCAAGGACAAAAATCTCATTGATGCATTCAAATCAGGTCGTGATATCCATAACCATACTGCATCCTTGATATTTAATACCCCTGAAGAGAATGTCAATGAACATCAAAGACGGATAGCAAAGGTGGTAAATTATGGTTTAATTTATGGAATGAGTGATTATGGGCTTGCCCAGGAATTGAGTATATCCCGTGAAGAAGCAAGTCAATTTATTCAGAAATACTACACACTGTATCCTGGGGTTGAAGAGTGGAGAAAGTCGGCAATAAAGAGTGTTGAAGAAAAAGGTTATACAGAGACAATATTTGGTAGAAGAAGACCTATCCCCGAGATATATTCAGAGAATTTTAATCTTAAGGAATCAGCAAAGAGACTGGCAATAAACACACCGATACAGGGGACTGCTGCGGATTTGATTAAGCTCGCAATGATTGAAGTTGAAAGAAGACTTTCGGATGCAAAGTTCGCAAGCGGACTTGTATTATCAATCCATGATGAACTTTTGTTTGAAATAGAACAGGAGCGTGCTGAGGAGGCAAAAGAGATAATAAAAGAGGTGATGGAAAATATACATAAGTTTGAGGTACCTATTGAGGTTGATATTGGTATAGGGAAAAATTGGAAAGAGGTGCATTGATGCAGTTCTTTTTTATAACATTGATAATTTACAATCAGATTGCAAGTCTTGAACAGAGACAATTTTATAGTTTTGATTCTCCACCTTATCTAACACCGAGTTCATCACCATCAACTTCGGTCGTAATCAATTGGAACACAAAATTGCCAATGCCAAGTATTGTTGCCTTTGGGACGGATTTGTTATTAAGGGATACTATCACAATATATAAATTTACAAATTTCCATCATATAGTTATAAATAATCTTAATCCTGGGTCAGAGTATTACTACAAAATTTTGCCGGATGGAGAAATAAATACATTTAAAACCTTCCCCTTGTTTGCAGATTCGTTTAATTTTATCGTAATTGGTGATACAAGAAGTGATTCTACTAGCCACCAGGCAGTGATTGATAGAATTTCACAATATGATTTTGAATTTATTATCCATTCCGGAGATTTCGTTACCAGGGGATATAGCACTGATGATTGGAGGAGATTTTTTAATATAGAAGGTAAAATCATTTCGAAAAAACTATTTTTGCCCGCAATTGGCAATCATGAAAAACCTTTCTGGCAGTATGATACACTCTTTGCCCTGCCCGGAATAGAAGATTTTTACTCGGTGAGATTCGCCAATGTCTGTATTATTTGCCTGAATACCGAAATGGAATTAGCTGGTTTACAACAGAAATGGCTCGTCAAGGAATTGAAATTTCTCTCTACGGATACAACCATTCACTGGATATTTGTGAATTTACACAGACCTCCTTATTCTTCAGGAAGTCATGGTAGTGATATGAAGGTGCGCAAGACTTGGTGTCCCATATTTGAAGAATATGGTGTGGATATCGTATTCTGTGGACATGACCATTCTTATGAGAGAACAAAAGAGATAAACGGAGTTATTTATATAGTCTGTGCAGGCGGTGGTGCACCACTATATAATGTAGGAAAGAATGAGTGGACTGCATATTCAGAAAAAACCCATCACTTTTGCCTGGTTTCTGTTAAAAGAAAGGAATTATTATTAAGGGCAATAAAACCTGATGGAACGGTCTTTGATTCACTGAGGTTAAACAAATGAATATACCTGTCTTTGACCTTCATTGTGATACACCATTGAATATAAAAAAGAAAAAATTCAAGCACCTCAAACCTGACTATCTAAATCATAAGATATTTTATGGGGCAATATTTGCCCATTTTATTTATCCAAAAGAGAAAGAGCCATTTGATGCGGGTGTTAAACTTGTGTTGAATACATTGAATTATTTGAAGAGCAGAAAAGAAATAAATATTCTTTACGAATTAAATAGACTTGATACTAAAAAAACAAATATCATATTGGGAGTTGAGGGTGGTCATATATTTGATAAAAGTTTCACACAATTTGAGACCTTTTATGAACTCGGTGTGCGTGTATTTACGATTACCTGGAATAATTCAAATAGATTCGCTCATTCCGCATTTGATAATGATAAAAAGGGATTAACAAGAATGGGTAAGGAATTTATTAAAATGCTTAAGTACTATGACATAATAATAGACCTTTCCCATTCCTCAACCCGAACAGCATTAGAAGTTTGTGAAATCAGTGAAAATCCAGTAATTGCCTCACATTCCTGTATCAGGAGTTTAAATCCATTTATCCGAAACATTGATGACCAGGCAATAAGGGCAATTGTGAAGAGAGACGGCGTTATTGGTATGAACTTTTCTAAGAAACACCTTGGGACTCATAATGTAGTTGAGCATATTGATTATCTTTATAAAAATTTTGGAATTAGTAGCGTGGGGCTGGGTAGTGATTTTGATGGAATCACTGATCCAATTTTGAAATGCCCTGAAGGATATATAAAAATTGAAAATATGCTAAGAGAAAAAGGTTATAAAGAAAACCAAATTGAAAAAATATTTTATAGAAATTTTTTGGGGATTTTAAGAGAAATATAAATTATGGTGTAACATCCGTATAACGCACGATAAAAGCCGAACGGTCGTAAATATCCTGGAGTTTAATATCTTTATCAATGAGGATTTTTTTTATCTCTGATAGCCTTTCTTTTACAATTTGGACATGGGCTTTTAATAGCTCACAATATTGTTTCGTCCTCAATTTTGTTCCGTATAGAATTTGTATTGGACACCTCCCTCCACAATAAAAGTGGATACCGCAATTATAACAACCGAGCGATTCTTTCAATAATAGAAATTCCTCTGGATTTTGTTTCAATTTTTTACCAATTTCAAATGGTAAATCAACACAGGCAAGTATCTCTCCACCGACGAGGTCGTAATTCGTTTTTAACTCTGCACCGCAAGCTGTATGATTTCTCTGCTTTTCTGTAATTAGATATAAAACCAACTCATTAAGATGGGCAATGGGTAATAAAATTCCGTTCTTTAATTTTTCAATGTAATATCCAACTATTGTTTTGAAATCATTTGTGTAATTTTCAAAATATGCAGAAAAATTTTTAAAATCATCCTGGGTTTCAAGCCAGTGCCAGAAGAAATGATTAACAAGCCCTTCATTATATAATCTGATAAATTCTTCAAAACATTTCAATAATGATTGATCTTCACGTAATGTTGCCCACATTAAAATATTACCGCGATAATCTCCTTTTATTAATTTAAGGTTTTTCCTGATCCGTTTGAGGTCTGTTCCAATCCTTACCCGGTTATGCTGTTCTTCGTCACCATCAATTGACACCGCGTAAATCCAGATATTTTTAGCAATCTCTAAATAGTCTTTAAAAAATCTGGCAAGAAATTCTCCATTTGTATAAATCATAAATTTAACTTTGCTATAATCTTTACCTTTCTGCAAATTTTCAATTATCGGCACAAAACGATGGGGTTCAAGGAGTGGTTCTCCGCCATAAAAACACATCGTTGCCGGCAGGTTTTTATTTTTCTTGAGTATTTCTTTTATGATTTTTAAATCGCGTTCTATATTGATTTCTAATTCTTCTGGTTGTAGTTCTGAATTATTCGTAATCGTCTGATTGATACACTCCTGGCAGCGGGCGTTGCATTTGCTCGTAACAAAAATATTAATAATCAAATCTCTGTTTTCTTGAAAGTCTGCAAAATTCATTTTACCTGCCATTTTATTTCATTTATTTTCGTAATTACTAAATGTAGGACTTGCAAAATATATTTTTTGCATCCTACATCTTTGAAGAAGATCTATTACTTATTTATGCACGCTTAATGGAGGTGAGCGGAGTCGAACCGCCGACCTATGCGTTGCAAACGCATTGCTCTCCCAGCTGAGCTACACCCCCTAACGGATGTTTATTGGTTACAGGGCATAGTGGTTGGAATAACTGATGCCCCAAAACTTATTATCTTAAGAATTAAAATCTTCCAAAGTTCAGATCTAAGCCAAAGGATTTGAAAAAAGTCGTTTCTTTATTAAAGAGTCTTTCCTGATTAAGATGAAAATCCAGATTAAATTCCCTTATGCGTAATCCAATCCCGGGTTCCACAATCCATGCTTGAGGAACGAAGTCTTGGTTAAACTCTTCACGCGCACCCATTCGGAGATAGAATGTTTTATTCAATGGTAGTTCAAACCCAGCAAAAAAGTAGGCGAAGTCAGCCGTGATATCCCCTTGGCGCAATAGATATTCCATCCCCAATATAACGAATCCATCATTGAGAATGAGCCTCTGGAGTGCCAAACCAATATTATGGCTCTGATAATCATAGGGTGCAGATTTAATATTCAATGAATACTTTGGAATCAAGATATATTCACTTTTACGTTTGAGCAACCTGATATTTATATCATAGCTTTCGTTTACATTTATTTCGTTATTAATAATACCCGAGAAATCAATTCGCATATCAAACGTCGCGTAGCCCAATCCTATGCCCAGGCGATTACGGTTTTTTACCGGTGAACCCATAATACCGAGTTCAAATTTTTTTACAGTAATGCCATAGCCAATGTTGAAATTCTTATCCTGCCAGAACGCGAGCCCACCATATTTCTCAATGGGTGTGATCACTATACCAAAATCGTTTTTTAATGATACTATATCGCCATAGAAATTATTTGGAAATACATTTATGTGTTGTGGATAGATACCTATATTCACCGGGTCATCTATATAATCGCCAACCACCAAAGTATTCATTCTCGTCCAGTTTGCCCATAGAGGGCTGAACACCACAATCAATCCAATAAACATTATTTTCTTCATAATAAAATATTATATCCAAAATTCTTAATTAGTCAATGATCATTTATTTTTTGTGAGCAATTTTTTTAGAATATATCCGGTCATTAACCGATTTAGGTGCTCAAATCCAGCACTGCCGATAAGATCTGACGCCTTCATTTCTGTAGTATAACACTCATCACTGTCAATGTGTTTTTTCTCTACTTTTATCGGGTATTCAGCATCAAATGTAATCATAAATTCCTTTAAAGGGACATTAAATACGCCTTTTTCCGAATATTCAGTGATTAGACTTTCAATATCGCGACGATTGCGCGACAATCTTTCAATTTCTTTTTCAATTTCACCGCGGGCTGAGGTTATCTTGCCAAAATAGAATTGTAACTCATCGGGATTTTGAATTTCTTTCAGTCTTTCTGTACCTTTTTTTAACGCGCCTTCAAGAATGGCTATTGCCTTTTGAATTTTATCCTGAGCGTCAATGAGAAAAGAAAGGTAGGCTTCAACAATCTGAAAAGAGGGCATTTTCTCCAAGTTATCATAAAACAATTGTCCAAATGGCTTGCAGAATGGCCCTTTTTCAGAGTCCTCCATATCGTCAAATATCATTCAATGCCTCCGTTTATCCTTTTTCAAGTGCCTTTGCATATGCGACCGCAATCCTGCCAAGTCTTCTATAGCCTGCCTTAAGATACCATTTTCTCATCCACTGGGAAATGACCTTTTTTACATCTTCTGGCATCTGGTCAAATTCTTCTTTGGCCTTCTGTGCTGCTTCATCCATGCTGGCAAGTAGTGTTTCGTTAATTTTTTCCTCTTTCATGATTCCCCCTTAATATAGATACATTATATTCATATATATATAGTTGTCAACAATGTGTTCTGAACAGAGATTTTAGAACCATTTTTTTATTGAGAACAAATGAGAATAATGGATGGTATTAAAAATTTTCAGGTATTGACTTTTTTCATAAAATGGTTATAATTTAGGCTATGAAAACAAAGGTTTTAAAGAAATCTGAGATAAAACGAAACTGGCATGTGATTGATGCCCAGGGTAAGATACTTGGAAGAATGGCAACAAGGATTGCCAGAATTCTAATAGGTAAAGATAAACCACAATATTCTCCCCATGTTGATTGTGGGGATTATGTGGTTGTGCTCAACGCTGATAAATTTAAAGTCACGGGCAATAAGCTGGAAGATAAGATTTATTATAAACATTCTTTTTATCTTGGTGGTTTAAAGGCAATTAATCTGAAACTTATGCTTGAAAAGAACCCAAAAAAGGTGCTCTATCATGCGGTCAGCGGCATGCTGCCCAAGAATAAATTCCGCGCACGACGACTAAAAAGATTGAAGATTTATCTTGGGACTGAGCACCCTCATATGGCACAATCACCAAAGGAAATTCAGATATAGGAGGTTTATTAATGGAATCAATCTTCACTGGTTCGCGTAAAAGGAGTGTGGCAAAGATTAGATTATTTCCAGGAAAAGGAATAATAAAAATAAATGGAAAAGATCCCATTAAGTATTTCTGTCGCCAGGACCTTGTTGATCTTGTGAATCTGCCTTTGATTACCGCTGGTGTAAAAGGGGCAGTGGATATTTATGCGAAGGTTTCAGGTGGCGGGGTTTCTGGTCAGGCAGGTGCGGTTAGTTTAGGGATTGCCAAGGCACTCGTTAATTTCAACCCTGAGTTGAGGCCAACATTAAAAAGTGCGGGATTATTGAAAAGAGACCCACGGGAAAAAGAGCGTATGAAATATGGATTGGCAAAGAGACGTAAAAGATTCCAATTCTCCAAACGTTAAAGAGAAGGAGGTATTTTGGAGATAGTTACAATGCAGGAATTGATAAGTACCGGAATACATTTTGGACATAGGACAAAGCGCTGGAATCCAAAAATGGCTAAATATATTTTTGGTAAAAAGAATGGGGTTCATATCATTGATCTACGCCAGACCCTTGAAAATCTTAAAAAGGCTTATGAGATAACGGTTCGTATTGCGGAGCAGGGAAAAGGAATATTATATGTGGGAACAAAAAAGCAGGCACGAGATGTAATAAAAGAAGAGGCATTAAGGGCAGGTGCATTTTATATCACTGAGCGCTGGCTTGGTGGTTTACTTACAAATTTTAGCACATTATATACGAGGGTGCAAAGATTGCGAGAATTAGAACAGATGAAAGAAGACGGACGGTGGTCAATGCTTCCCAAAAAGGAGCTTGTCCGGTATGAACGCGAGTTTACAAAACTTTCAAAGTATTTTGAAGGCATAAAAGAAATGGACAGACTACCAGGACTGGTATTCATCGTTGATATAATAAAAGACGCTACTGCAGTTAAAGAAGCAAAGAAGGTAGGTGTTCCAATAATTGCAATTGTGGACACGAATACAGATCCAACCGATATAGACTATCCGATTCCGGGGAATGATGATTCACTCAGGGCAATTTCCCTTGTTGCAAAGGTCATTTCTAATGCAGTCCTTGAGGGTAGAAAAGGTTTTGAAACTGAAGAAAAGGAGGCATAAATGGATACTGAAAAAATCAGGGAGTTAAGGGAAAGGACCGGTGCAGGTATTGTTGATTGTAAAGATGCCTTGATGCAGGCAAATGGAGATATAGAACAAGCAGTTGATATTTTGAGAAAGAAAGGAGTAGCCCTTGCTGCAAAAAAGGTGGGCAGGATTACAAAAGAAGGCATCATTGATGCCTATATCCATCCTGGAGACCGATTGGGGGTTCTTGTTGAGGTAAACTGCGAAACTGATTTTGTGGCTCGCAACCAGGATTTTCGCAGGTTCGTACATGATATTGCATTGCAGATTGCGGCAAGCGAACCATTGGTGGTAAGTCGTGAAGAACTTACACCCGAAATAATTGAAAGGGAAAAAGAAATATATCGGAGTCAGATGCAGGATGTCAAAAAACCCCCTGAAATAATTGAAAAGATTATTGAAGGTAAAATGGAAAAATTTTATAATTCGGTATGTCTTTTAGAACAGCCCTTTGTAAAAATTCCGGAAAAGACTGTTGGTGACTATTTAAAAGAACAGATCGCAAAGTTTGGCGAAAATATTGTAATCAGAAGATTCATCCGTTTTCGCCTCGGTGAGTAGAGACAAGATAAAATACAAAAAAATTCTCTTAAAAATCTCCGGTGAAATACTCGGACAGAATGACGAAGTTTTAACACCGAGCATATTAAATTACATTGCCGAGCAGATACTTTCAGTTTATAAACTTGGTGTTAAAACCGCAGTTGTAGTCGGGGGCGGTAATATAATAAGAGGCAAAGAGATTTCCTGGTTAAATCCAGTGGAAGCAGATTTGTGTGGAATGGTTGCTACGGTAATCAACGGTATGGCACTTTATTCAATACTAAAAAAAACCATAGATAATGTTTATTTGCGCAGCAGTTTTGAAGTTACGGGATTTGTAGAGAGTTTTCACAAAATAGAAGACCAAACGATTTATAATCAAGGTGGTGTGATCATTCTGGTAGGGGGAACAGGTAATCCTTTATTTACTACTGATACTGCTGCCGCACTTCGTGCCGTTGAATTTTCTTCAGAAATACTAATAAAAGGAACAAAGGTTGACGGTGTATATTCAGCCGACCCTAAAAAGAATAAAAATGCGAAATTTTATCGTAAGTTGAGATTTCAACAGGCGATCGAAAAAAATCTAAATGTTATGGACATTACGGCATTTAGAATATGCAAAGATGCAGGGATTCCCATTTATGTTTATAATCTTATGAAATATCCTCTCAAAAAAATTCTTTACGGAGAGGCAGTTGGTACCCTTGTTTATTGAGGAAATTCAGGAGGAAATTTATGATAGATAAAATCAAAAACGATGCCCGGCAGAAAATGGAAAAATCAATAAACCTTTTAAATCAGGAATTTGCAAAAATAAGAACCGGAAGGGCTACGCCCGCACTTCTTGACGGCGTAAAGGTTGAGTATTATGATAGCCTTTTGCCATTAAATCAGGTTGCCAGCATCAGCATCCCTGAGCCGAGGTTGATCGTAATCCAGCCCTGGGATAAGCAAGCACTTTCTGCGATTGAGAAGGCAATATACAAAGCTGATATCGGACTTACCCCGAATAATGATGGTAATGTGATTAGACTATCTTTGCCGCCATTGACTGCAGAAAGAAGGGAAGAACTCGTGAAGCTCACACAAAAACTGGCTGAAGAATGCAGGGTTGCGATAAGAAACATACGAAGGGATGCAAATAATGACTTAAAAAAATCGGAAAAGGAAAAAAAGATTTCTGAAGATGACTCATTTAAAGCACAGGAATCAATCCAGAAAATGACCGATGAGTATATAAAAAAAATTGATGAGATACTCAAGAAAAAAGAAAAGGAAATCAGAGAAGTTTAGTTAATCAAATAAGTTATAATACAATATAATACCTATCCCTGAATGGTCTAAAATGGCAGTTGGATTATTATGATTGTCAGGACCGATATAAATATATCCCATTATCTCATTGTAATATAAAAAACCGTCTTCATTATAAAACTGGTCATTCCGTGTATAAGTATAAAAAATTTCAAATTGGAATTTTTTTATCTTTTTTCCTAATCCTATGAACAGCCCTACATCATTGCTCTCAAAATATTTAGGATATTTTTCATTCATCTGATAATTACTCAGTGCATCAATCGTCAGTTTTGTAAATGAAACTTCAAACCCGCTTATAAAGATTATTGGACCAAGGTAAAGATTGAACTTAATATCAAAGGGTATTCGCCAATATCGCCATTCTTCATTTAACCAGAATGTATCGGTACCAGCAGGATAACTGAATTTCCCGGTACTTTTGTCCCTGAAATAGTAAATTGAAAGGCAAGTTGAGAGATTTTCAATCTTCATAAATTCTAATTCCAGGGTCGGCGAATATAATATATTATCAAATCTACCAAGATCGCCATTCCAGCCAAGCATTGATGCCCTGTTTTCAAGAAATTGGAAATGTTTATTAAAATGCCCGATAGTGCAATAGTCTATCTTTAATCCGAGTAAAAATGGGATTGAATTTATTAGAAAGAAGATCATGGGGGTAAAGGGGTATCAAAAAAATATAAAAGGGCAGATTCGGATTCAAATGCATCGCTGAATGATATAAGGTATTTATTGCCATTTACTGAAACCAATATTGGTAATTCTGAAATGCAGGAAAAGTTATGGACTATTCCCATTGATATATCATATATTCTTCCATCTGCATATAATTTAAATGCATTTACATTAGAGCCGTTTGAACAAAGAAGCAATAATCCATCTTCAATGCCTATAATTGACAAATTATTGGACTGAACATTTTTGAGTTCGGTCCAGTTTGTCCAATCTTGAGACATTATAATTCTGTTTTGAATCAAAAGATAAAGTCTTTGTTTTTTATCAATGGCAAAAGCAATTATTGGTTCAGTTTCTGAATTATAAAGAGTATCCCAGTGAAGCCCCTGATTTGTTGAGTTTAACAAGCAATGCGTGGTCGCTACAAATATCTCTCCAGATTCTCTGACCGAAAGATTTATGATTTTGTCTGAACCAGTCAATATTGTATCAAAGTCAATGCCTGTCATATCGGGTCTCAATAAAATATTGCTACTGGCAAGATAAAATATTGATGTGTCCAATGGTGAGAATGAAAGGTACTCAATACACTCAATATCTGGAACAGAAATTATTCTGATAATACTCTCCATACTACAATAATAAATCTTGCCATTATCGGTTCCTATGAGCAATCGCTGGGGAGCATTAAAAGAAGATGCAATAACTGTTAATATTCTATATGGATAGGTAATCGGCAGTCGTTTTATGACAGTGTCCTGGAGGATATATATATTGTTTTCACTGCCGATGAAAAATTCGTTTCTGTTAATTTTTGATGCCTCTATTCGGTAGATCAAATCTTCAAAATTAATTTTCTTCCAGCGGTCCTCAAACTCATCACCAAGCGGAACAAAGTGCCCATAATAATCACTGCAGACAATAAAAAGCAAGGTTATGAGCAGAGGGAATTTTTTCATTTTAAATCAATTTTAAAAATTTTTAAATATAGTTTTGGAGTATTGGTTTTCATTAGATTGTCTTCATTATCTATAGATTTATAGTTGGTTTCTAAGGGTAGAGTATTGTGTCCCATAACCGCACCGATTATTGGAAGAGGAAGGATAAAAAGCCCTGCCCAATATTTTGTATCACGAGAGATATGTGAAGTGATTAGGATTGTACAGAGCCCGAGTTGGGCACCAATAAAACTGTTTTTTATAGCCTGAATAAAAGATTTTTTTGAGTGATTTTTATTATAAGGACTAAAATGAATAAAAGAAGATGCACAGATGGGCATTCCAACGGTATAACCAAACACATAGCCAAGTTCTTGAGCAAAGTTGCCCGTACTATAATCGGTTAGGGAAAGCGAAAAAAATGTAATATAAGCAACTGACCCGAAACCAACTGCGCCACCGATCAATCCATGGATTCCATCGACAAAATAATTGCGGTCTATTGCAATTACTGAATCGGTAGAAATATTGCTTAGACTTATGATAATTAGAAAGACTCCCGTCATATAGACAAATATTATATACTAATTAGCACAAGTCAATATATAGTTGGGCTTTTATTTTACCGATTATTATACTAAACTCAAACGGCTATTTTTTGTCAAAATAACGAATAGGAGGTAAAATGCCTAAATTCTGGGATGATTTTTCACGGTGGCTTGAGGATGCTTCTAAGGTTCTGAGCAAGGAAGCTGGTGACCTGACGATGAAGGGTAAGTTGAAAATGGAAATATTTGAACTAAAGAGGCAGTTGCAGGAATTGTTTAAGGAACTCGGAGAGGCTTTTTATGGTTTTTTCCCGTTGAAGGGAAATGAGGATTTCAAAAGTGATAAAAATATTAAAGGTCTTGTGCAAAAAATAAAACGGATTAAGAATGAAATAACTAAAAAGGAAGCAGAATATAAAAAAATTGGTCAGAAGAATAAATAAAAGAAAGGAGGTTAACCATGGCAGATAAATTTATTAAAAGATGGGATCCTTTCAGGGAATTGGTTTCATTAAGAGAGGATATGGATAGGCTATTTAATGCATTCTTTGGTAAACCACTTGCTGAGGAATCAGAAGGAGTTTGGATTCCAGTGATTGATATTGAGGAAGATAACGAAAATTTCATTGTCAGTGCCGAACTACCTGGCTTGAAAAAAGAGGATGTAAAGATTTCTGTTCGGGGCAACTTATTGACCATTTCCGGGGAAAGAAAACAGGAGACTGAGACTAAAAACAAGACCTATCATAGAGTTGAAAGAATGTACGGAAAATTCGCAAGGACGATATCGTTACCGAGTGAAGTTGATGTGAATAAAATAAAGGCGGTATATAAGGATGGCGTGCTACATATAACACTACCCAAACCCGAAACAATGAAACCGAAAGAAATTGAAGTTGAGATAAAATAGGGGTGATAATGGAAGGCAAAATTTCATTAAGGGGTGTGGGTATCATTGCTGGGGTGTCAGCAATTGTCGCCTTCTTGTTCGGATTGATTATAAGTACTGGGATTCCTGTTATTTCAAACAAAACCGAAGCAAGTCAGGGCACGGTTGGATTAAATCCAATCATCACCGAACAAGGAGAGAGTCCGTTTACCAAAGTGGCAGAAATGGTTTCACCTGCAGTTGTAAATATCTCGGCTGAAAAAACTGTTAAAACAGGTATAGAAGACTTTGAATGGAATTTCCGTGGTCCATTTGAAGACTTCTTCCGTGACTTCTTCAGAAATTTTCCACGCGGTGAGAGCAAGACTACAACCCTTGGTTCTGGCTTTATCATCTCCGAAGATGGTTATATCGTAACAAATCACCATGTTATAAAGAATGCAAATAATATTATAATCCGTCTTACCAATAAGAAAGAATATAAAGGTAAGGATGTCAAAATAATCGGTTCTGACTCCCGAACAGATGTTGCGTTGTTAAAGATAGAAACAAAAGAAAAATTTCCTTATTTAAATTTTGGCGACTCTGATAAGATAAAGGTTGGTGACTGGGTAATGGCTGTTGGCAATCCTTTTAATCTTGAAGGAACGGTTACTGTCGGCGTGATATCAGCAAAGGGCAGAAGTCATATCCCATTAAGTGAAGGTCCTGATTTACAAAATTTTTTGCAGACCGATGCGGCGATAAATCCCGGTAATTCAGGGGGACCATTATTAAATCTTAAAGGTGAAGTAATAGGCATTAATACAGCAATTACATCAACGAGTGGCGGCAATATCGGAATTGGATTTGCCATACCAATAAATCTTGCAAAGAATATTATTGAAGAACTGAAGACGAAAGGCAAGGTCACAAGAGGTTATCTTGGTGTCTATCTTGAGGAACTGACAGAGGATATGAAAAACGCATTGGACCTTAAATCTCTTGATGGTGTTCTGGTAAATGAAGTTATTGCTAATTCACCTGCAGATAATGCTGGAATAAAAGAAGGTGATGTGATTATTGAATACGATGGACAGAAGGTGACTGATGTTCAGTCATTCAGGATAATGGTTGCATCAACAACACCGGGTAAGAGCGTAAAATTAAGATTGATAAGAAATGGTAAAGAAATGGAGATAAAGGTGAAGATCGGTGAAATGAAAGAAGAGGTTGTTGCAAAGAGTGGTGAAGAACACGAAACCAAACTCGGTTTGCAGGTTGTGGATATTGACAGCCCTGATGCAAAAATGTATAATATCAGCGCTAAGAAAGGGGTTGTTGTGACGAGTGTGGAATCTAATTCTCCGGCAGGAGATGCTGGAATACAGGTTGGAGATGTTATCCTCGGGATTGGAAATAAAGATATTAAAAATATTGCTGATTTTAAAAATGCAGTACAGAATTTAAGAAAAGGTAAGCCGGTGATATTTCAAGTTCAACGTGGTGAGAGAAAGAGATATGTGGCAGTGACACCATAGATTAATGGGGATAAAGAAACGGGTAAAGGAAGCAGGGCTACAACAGTTTATTGAAGAGATCAGTAAATATCCCATTCTCTCAAAAGAAGAAGAATTTGAACTTGCCCGCAGGATAAGAGAAAAAAAAGACAACAATGCCAAAGAAAAACTAATTCTTTCAAATTTGAGAAATGTTCTTCATATCTGTAAGCAATATCAGGATTATAGTTTAAGTTTAAGTGAATTGATAAATGCTGGGACACAGGGGTTGATGCATGCAGTAGATAAATTTGATGAAAGAAAGGGCTACAGGTTTAGCACATATTCAACATGGTGGATAAAGCGCGAGATTTATAAAGCAATATTCTCTGAACAGGAACTCATACCAAAGAGTAATCTGGCAAAAAGAATAAAGATGTTCATCCCTAATTTTGTTCAGGAACATGGACATGAACCGACAATACAGGAAATTGCCAAACATTTTAAAGTTTCTGTTCACCAGGTCTCAAATGCCCTTATTGAGTTACTTCCTATGATTTCGCTTGACGAGACGCAGATGGATGAGGAATCGGGTCCTATGATAGAAACAATATCAATTGAGCAGTGTGCATCAGAAAAGTTAGTTTTACCATCACCCGAAGAAATTTTGAAACAGAAACAAGAATCAGAAAAAATTCAAAAGGCGTTGAAGAAATTATCGCCTCGGGAAAAAGAGATATTAGAAAGAAATTTTGGGCTCGGCGATTTTGAGGTTCAAAGTCTTGAAGAAATAAGCAGGTTAATGAATATAACAAAGGAGAGGGTAAGGCAGATAAGGGATAACGCATTGAAAAAATTGCGTTTAATCCTCCCGCGGATAAAATAAATTTTCAGATTTTATAATTCTTCAATAAAGATTTCGGTATTTGTATAGATACAAATTTTGGCGGCAATGTTTATTGATTCTTCAACGATCTCTCGCGCCGAGAGATTGGTATATTTTACAAGCGCCCGTGCAGCAGCCAGGGCATAGGGAGCGCCCGAGCCGATTGCAACAATGCCATCATCCGGTTCAATGACATCTCCTGCTCCAGAGACAATATATGAATGTTCTTTATCAAGGATCGCCAGAAATGCCTCCAGCCTTCTTAATATCTTGTCCTGACGCCAATCTTTGGCAAGTTCAATCACACTCCTCGCTACATTACCCCGGTATTCTTCTAATTTTGCCTCAAATCGTTCAAATAGTGTTAAGGCATCTGCAGTTGCACCAGCGAAACCAACAAGAATCTTATCTTTGTACATTTTACGAATCTTCCTTGCGCGGTGCTTCATTATCGTTTCACCAGCCGTTACCTGACCGTCGCAACCAATAGCTACTTTGTTATTATGCCTCACACCAAGTATCGTGGTTGACTTCATAAAATTATTATAGTCAGAGAAAACATTATGTCAATCATTGATTTTAAGAAATTTTTGAATATAATTATCCAAAGGAGGCAAAATTGAAAGTTCTGATTTCTGACCCAATTGCGAAAGAAGGGATTGAAATTTTAAAGAAGAGTGGATTTGAGGTTGTTGAAAAAACTGGAATGACGCCGGATGAGTTGATAAAAACTATTCCGGATTTCGATGCAATAATTGTGCGCAGTGCAACAAAAGTAACAAAAGAAGTTATTGAGGCAGGAAAGAAATTGAAGGTGATAGGCAGGGCTGGTGTTGGGCTTGATAATGTTGATGCGGAGGCAGCAAAGGCAAAGGGGATTAAAGTGGTTAATACACCCGCTGCGACTTCTATATCAGTTGCCGAACTTGCCTTAGGAATGATGCTATCAGCTGCAAGAATGATTCCCCAGGCCACCGCATCAACGAAGGCGGGTAAATGGGAAAAGAAGAGATTCCACGGAACCGAGCTCTATGGCAAAACGCTTGGTATCATAGGTATCGGAAGGATTGGTTCTGAATTGGCAAAAAGGGCAAAGGCACTGGGAATGGAAGTTATTGCCTATGATCCCTATGTCAATTCTACTGATTTTGGAAAGATCGTTGATTTTGATACATTATTGAAAAACTCGGATTTTATATCCTTACATATTCCCAAGACAAAGGAAACGACCCATTTATTAAACAAATCTGCATTTGATAAAATGAAAAACGGTGTAATAATCGTAAACTGTGCAAGGGGTGGTGTTGTAGATGAGGATGCTCTATATGATGCATTGGTTTCAGGAAAAGTTAAGGTTGCCTGTCTTGACGTCTTTGAAGTTGAACCCGCTAAAGAACATAAATTATTCAGTTTGGAACAGGTTATTCTCACACCCCATATTGGTGCCCAAACCGATGAAGGACAGCAAAGGGCAGGGGTTCAGATCGCTGAGTTAGTCAGAGACGCACTTAAATAAATACCGAAGAGCCTGATTACCTAAATAGCATAAATGCCATTTACAAATTCAAAAAGGAGGTTCAATGCCGGAGATTAGACCCTTCAAGGGTATCAGGTATAATCCAGAAAAAATTAAGAATCTTGCTGAAGTGATAACTCAGCCTTACGACCAGATAACAGATGAAATGGAAAAGGAATACAAAAAAAGGAGCCCTTATAGTTTTGTTAACCTCGTCCTTACCCATTATGCTGATGGTCATGATCGTAACAAGGAATATGAAAATGCAAAGAATTGTGTTGAAACCTGGCTGAGAAATCAAATATTTGTGCAAGATAAAGAAGAGTCAATTTATCCATATTTTCAGGAATTCAGTGTTGAAGGAAAACGTTATATAAGAAAGGGTTTTATATGTAGATTGAGACTTGAAGAATTAGGAAAAGGTAATATCTTACCCCACGAAAAGACCCTTTCTAAACCAAAAGAAGACCGTCTTAATTTAACAAGGATTACCAAAAAGGATTTTGAGCCAGTATTTTTATTGTACACTGACCCAAAGAATACGGTTATGGATATGATTGAGATGAAATGTAAGGACAAACCACTCGTGGATGTAATGGATGATCGGGGAGTGACACATAAATTATGGAAGATTTCGGATAAGGATACAATCAAAAAGATTGCCTCGGCATTAAATGAAGCGATATTTGTCATTGCTGATGGACATCACCGTTATGAAACTGCATTCAATTATCTAAAAGAAATTGGAGAGGTAGGCACAGAACATCCAGCAAATTTCAAAATGGTGACCCTTGTGAATATTCAAGATTCAGGGCTTGTGATACTACCCACCCATCGTTTGCTAATGAATTTGAGGGATTTCAAAACCGATGATTTCATAAAAAAGGCAAAGGATTATTTTGAGGTGAAGAAAATAAATAGGCAAGAACTTAAATCAGCACTTGCAAAAGAAAAGATGTACACGTTTGGATTTTACACAAAAAACGATTGTTATACTCTTAAACTAAGGGATTTGAAGGTGATGGAAAAATTCCTCCCTGAGCGGAGCAAGGAATACCAAAGTCTTGATGTGGCAATACTCCATACGGTTTTGATAGAAAATATCCTTAATATAAAACCCGAAAAGATTGAAGATTATGTAAGATACCAACGTGGGATTGAGGAGACATTGAATAAAGTTGATTCTGGAGAATTCCAATTTGCGTTCTTGATGAATCCAACCAGGGCTGAGCAGGTGCGCGACGTCGCAACAAAAAAAGAGCGGATGCCTCAGAAATCAACCGATTTTTATCCTAAATTGATTTCGGGGTTGGTATTTTATGACATAAAGGGATAAATTAAAAATATAACTTATTCTTTTTAATATATTCTAATACTTTGGGGACTGTGAGATATTCAACGCACAGCCCCCTTCTTATTCTATCTCTTATTAATGTAGAAGAAATATCTATCAATGGGGCACTACTGATAATGATTTTATCATAGAATGGTTTGATTTTTTTAATTTCAAAATTAGGACGGGGTAATACAATCACATTTGTTTCGTTAAAGATCACCTCTGGTTTTTTCCAGTGGTTTATCTCGTTCCACTGATCTGCGCCGATTATTAAATAGAGATTTGCTTGTTGATAAATTTTATCAGATTTCCTCAGTGTCTTAATTACCTTGAATGTATAACTTCTACCTTTGATTTTCTTTTCAATGTCACTGATAAAAAATCTTTTATTGCCTTTGATTGCAATCTTGGTCATCTTATAACGATGTTTATAAGGAGAGTAATTAAGTTTATGAGGAGGATTAAATGCAGGAATGAAAATTATTCTATTTAGGCTGAATTCTTCAAGGACCCACTCACATATTATCAGGTGTCCAATGTGGGGTGGGTCAAATAGACCACCAAAAATTCCTACTGATATATTATTATGGCTTTTCAATTTGCAATCTTTTTATTCTTTTTTCTGCTGATTTTTTCCAGCCTTCAGTTTCGCGCAGTTCTTTGTATATCTCATAAGCTTCTTGTTTTCGATTAATTTTTTCATAAGTTAGAGCAAGTAAAAATTTTGATTCATCAGCAGACGGCGTCTCTGGATAATTTTCAATAACATATTTAAAGTACAGGATCGCAGATTCATATTCTTTCATCTTAAAATATAATCTTCCATTTTCCAATTCTTTCTTCGCCAGACGATTTCTTGCCTGGAGGATCAACAATCTTACCGAATCCCCATAACTTGAATTTGGGAAACGGGTTATGAAATCATCAAATAAAGATATCGCCTCTTTTGTTTCGGTCTGGTCTTTTTCATAGCCGGGCGATTTTAAATAATATGCCTTTGCCCTTAATAGATAACTTTGCTCAAGAAATGGACTATTGGAAAAATTCTTTATTAAATATTCAAATTCAGTAATTGCTTGATTATAATCCTTTTTTTCAAAATATGATTTTGCGAGATAGAACTGGGCATCATCAACAAATTCGGTTGAGGCATGATAGAATATAATTTTTTCAAAGGATTTTATTGCCGAATCGTATTTTTTGTGCTTATAGAATTCCATTGCCCTTTCAAATTCATCTTCAGGCTCAAGCGGTGCTATCACCTGCTTACTACAAAAAATAACAATGCAGAATATCAAAAATTTTAATTTCGCAATCCGCAATCCGAAATCCAAAATTTTGTTCATTATCTCTCCTTTATCTCTTTTATTCTTTCCCGTGATCTCTGGACAAGTTCACCTTTCTGATAGGGGTTAAGGCTGAGTACCTTTTTGTAATATTCCATTGCCTGGTCATAGTTTTCGCTGGTATAAAATATTTCACCAAGATAAAAACAGGCATCGTCGAGCAATGATTTGGGTTCTTGATTTGTCACAACTTCCTTTAAAAATACGGTTGCACTGTCATACTGTCCTTTATCATAATACTTTTTTCCTAAAAGAAAATTGATTTCACCGAGCAATAGCAAATTTTCTGAAGTCCTTGCCCTTTTATATTCTCTCAGGGCTATTGTCCGTGCCAGCAAAAGGCTATCACATTCAATCAGCGATTTCAAAAAATTTTTTAATGACCTCCTTGCCATTTCAGATGTAGAATCAATTTCATATGCTTTTATGTAACCGGCAAGAGCACCAGGATAATTGCCCTGTTGAAAATTCAAATCTGCAACTAAAAATAGATTGTCTGCCTGTTTGTAATCGGGGATTAATTCGGGAATTGTTTTATAAAGCTGGAGTGCCTTTCGTAAATCAGATATTTTTAGGGCTTTTTTTGCTGAAGTAGTGTAAATATATATAATACTATCTCTAAATATCGTATCCAACTGAAGGGAATTTTTAAAATATTCTTTTGCCTGGTCATATTTATTCTTTCCAAAGTAGCATAAACCTAATAGATATTGAATCTCTGCATCTTTATCTTCACGATATTTTAAGATTTCAATAAGTGCCCGATCATAATTCCACTGATTGATAAATTTTCGAGCATTATTTATATGAGCATTTTTCTGAGAACAGGATATTAAAAAAATTGATAATAAAAAAATTTTTAGTTTCACAGTTTTGCGACGACGCCCTCCACAATTTTTATAAGCTTTCGTTCTGCCTTTTTCGCCGCCATAATTATTTTTACAATACTCGCTGGCTGAAGTGCATCAGGAATTCCCATATCAGTAATCACTGAAAGTCCAAGCACCTTTATCCCTAAATATCTTGCCATAATTACCTCAGGGACTGTGGACATTCCAACAGCGTCAGCACCAATTGTTCTAAGGAAACGATATTCGGAACGGGTCTCAAGATTTGGACCGGGAACAGCAACATAAACGCCTTTTTTTATAAAAATACCAAGTTTCTGCGCAACACTTTCCGTGAGCTTGACAAGTTTGGGATCGTAACAGTTGAGCATATCAGGGAATCTTGGTCCCATCTTCAAATCGTCGGGACCGCGCAATGGATTATCGCATATTAGATTGATATGGTCGGTAATTATCATTATATCACTCGGGGAAAATTCCGGGTTCAAACCGCCCGCCGCATTTGAAATTATTAAATATTTGACTCCCATTTTTTTCATAACAATTATCGGATAAGTGATTTCTTTTGCATTATACCCTTCATAATAATGGAATCTTCCCTGCATTACCATAACCCGATGGTTGCAGAGATGACCGAAGAGCAATCTGCCTTTATGGAATTCAACAGTAGAAACTGGGAAATGAGGAATATCGGCATAGTTAAACGAATCTTTTACTTTTATACTTTTCACCAGACCACCGAGTCCGGTTCCGAGTATTATCCCGATCTCAGGTCTCAAACTTGTCTTTGCACAAAGATAATCCAGGGTCTTCTTTATTTTTGCCTTCATTTCTTTTCTAATCTTTCAAGTAAACGAAGGTAGGATTCAAGAAGTCCGCGGAATTCAGAGACGAGCAATAATTTCTGGTGTTCAACCATTTTTGTCTCTTCTTTTATCCTTGCCAGCTCGGACTGTGCCTCACGCAGGAATTTCTGTGCTTCAACCCGGGCGTTTGCAATGATTGTTTCAGCCTCTTTCTTTGCACCTTCCCTTAATTCCTCAGTCGCCTTCTGGGTAGTGGTAAGGGTGTCCTGTAAAATTTTTTCCATCCTTCTATAATCTTCAATCTTCGCATCAAGGTCTTTGACCCTTTCATTAAGTGAAGCATTCTCCCTCATCAAATTTTCCATTTCATTTGATATCATTTCGAGGAATGAACGGACTTCATGGGGGTCGTAGCCACGCAATGATTTCCTGAATTCCTGCTTACGAATTTCAAGCGGTGTTATTGCCATAATACCTCCTTATTACATAAACGCCATAATCTGATTACCACCTCTTTCCTTTGCCTTATAAAGCGCAATATCAGCCTTTTTTATCAATTCATAAGTACCACCTGCGTCATCAGGAAAGGATGCTATTCCGATAGAGACGCCTAAATCTTTTATCTTTGGATGATTTTTAAAAAAGTCATATTGCTGGATTGCGTAAAGTATCCGGTTTGCAGTTTTATATGCTGCTTCCTTTTTTGTTTCAGGTAGAAGAATAATAAATTCATCACCACCATATCGCGCAATCACATCTACACTCCTCAAATTTCTTTCAAGGAGTTGAGCCAGTTCAAGTAATACCTGGTCGCCGACTTGGTGCCCAAATTCATCATTTACTTTTTTAAATTTATCTATATCCAGGAATAAAATTGAAAGCGAGTGTTCATATCTTGATGCCCTCTGCAATTCCTTGCTCAATTGATTTTCAAAATACCTGCGATTGAATATTCCGGTCAATGGATCAAGCCAAATTCGATGTTTGACCCGTGAGTAGAAACAATTTGGTTTTAACAAATGTTCCACAAATACATAGGGATGATTTTTTAATATCTCAAGGACATCATGAGAACTTACCTTCTCAATCCGATATTGGCATAAAACAAATAATTTTAAATCAGGCTGGGTGTTAAAGTCATCAAGTAATTCTTCAAAGGTTAAAAAATCCGGAGTGCTTTCAACGAAGACGCGCATTCCCTGGTGTCCTTTTATCAATTTATCATATTCATTTTTCAACCAAGGAAGAAAGAGCGATGCCTCCATAATTTCTTCTACAATCATAATCTGATTTTTGAATTCACTTTTTAATTCTTTAATGCATGGTTCTTTACCTATGTAAACACAACGCTCTTTGCGCTCTACTCCTTCTTTTATAAGAGGTTTGATATTTTCAAGGAGTTGTTTTTCGTCTTTATAAAGATAGAGGGCATGAACTGGCAATTCAAGTTCAATACCTTCGTATCCAAGTTTAATATAACGATTCATTTTTCTGCCCTCCTCACCGGAGTTTAGACGAACTCCGCTTATTTTTAATTCTTTTTGCCATTACCATTTCAAGAATATCTATGACCTTGCTTAATTTATTAATAGTATAATTTCCCATATGGCCTATACGCAATATCTTTCCTTTCATCTCGCCCTGGCCATTGGCAAAAAGAATTCCATATTTTTCTTTGCATTCTTTTATTATCTCAGTGCTATCCAATCCATCAGGCATTTTTATCACAGTCAATCCATTGGATGGGCTTTCCGAAAATAACTCATAACCCATTTTTTTGACCCGTTTGCGAACATATTCAGACATTTTCTGATGATGTCTGAAATTTTCTTCTATCCCCATCTTTGTGATTTTTTCTAATCCCTTTTTCAACCCATATAAAACTGTGATTGCGGGTGTCCAGGGGGTCTGTCCTTTTTCCAGAAATTTTTCGTACAATTTAAAATCAAAATAATATTTCGGGGTATCAGAATTTTTGATCTTTTCAAATACGCGCTGTGATATTCCAACAAATGCAATCCCCGGAGGCGCCATCAATGCCTTCTGCGAGGCACCCGCAATGACATCCACATTCCATTTATCCAAATAAAAAGGGTCGGCTCCAATGCCTGCAACACCATCGACAATAAGATAACCTTCATATTTCTTTACCACTTCATTTATTGCTTTTATATCATTTACTACGCCCGTAGAGGTTTCAGTTAGGGTCGTAAAAACAAGTGGTGGTCTCTTTGTTTGTTTCAAACCATGCTCAATCATTTCTGGTGTAACAGGTTTTCCAAATTCCTGTCTTATGATTATTGGCTTTTTACCATAACTTTGGGCAAGTTCAACCCACCTTTCTCCGAATTTGCCACAAACAGCAACGACCAATTCATCTGAAGAAGAGACTACATTTACATATGAAGATTCCATTGCTCCTGTACCAGAAGAAGTCAAAAGATAAATTCTGTAATGACAATCTACGACCTTTTTTAACATATCGGTAATATCATTCATTAGAACTCGGAATTTATCCTCTCTGTGATAAATACATTTGTGGGCAGTTGCCTGAAGAACATCTTCAGGTATATCAATTGGCCCTGGTGTAAAAAGTTTATATCCCTTCAATTTTCCTCCTGCATTCTTCACACAAATCAATCCCCTTTCTGTCTGTATCAGCAATTGTATTTGAAAAATACATAACACAGGTTGGAATTGAACAGTGGTTTAAACCAAGAATGTGTCCGATTTCGTGAACAACCTCCTTTGCCAGCCTTTCTTTTAATAAACCATTTATTGAAAGACGATGAATAGAAACGATCGCCACTTTTCTCTGAACATCGGCAAGTCCAAATATAAAATTAAATCTCGGGGTATAGATATCAACGTCTACTATGACCAAATGTTTATCACAGCTTTTATCGTAACAATCCATAAGTGAGTCAATTATTCTTGATGCTTCGTACTGATCTCTCAATGGATTGAATGTCTCGGATTTTATTCTGAACTCTTTAGAACGCATTACGGATAGATTGAATTGTTTTTTTAGAATATCACCAACCAATTCCGAAAATTCTAAACCTTCTTGTTGATACAGACAGACCATTATGCTTTACTATTTTTCACTCATTTTTTTTATAAACGGCGAAAAGAGATCTATCGGTATTGGAAATATTGTGGTAGAATTCTTTTCCGTTGCAACCTCGGTCAATGTCTGTAAGAACCTCAATTGAATTCCGGTCGGTGTCTGTCCAATGATTTCTGCTGCCTTATTCAATTTTTCTGCTGCTTGTAATTCGCCTTCAGCGTGGATAATTTTCGCGCGACGCTCCCGTTCTGCTTCTGCCTGGCGTGCGATTGCCCTTTGCATTTCCTGAGGAATATCTACGTGCTTGATCTCAACGGTTGAAACCTTTATACCCCAGGGATCGGTATGTTCATCAATTATCTTTTGTAGTCTCATATTTATCTTTTCCCGCTCGGTTAATAAATCATCAAGTTCATATTCACCAAGGACACTTCTTAATGTGGTCTGGGCAATCTGGCTTGTGGCATATAGATAATCTTCAACTTCTATAACCGCCTTTGCTGCATCAAAAACCCTGAAATAAGCCACTGCATTGACCTTCACTGATATATTATCCTTTGTTATCACATCCTGTGGTGCAACATCCATTGTCACAACCCTTAAAGATACCTTCACCATCTTATCAATTCCGGGCCAAAGTATGAAAATTCCCGGTCCTTTAACACCAATAAATCTTCCCAACCTGAAAATGACCGCCCTTTCATATTCCCTTAAGACTTTAATTGCACTTAAAACAATTAAGATCAAAACAACTATTAATATGGTCGTTATTCCCATTTAACCTCCTTAAATATTGCTATATTATAGCCCTTTTTTATAATAAGTCAAGTCCAATCTAAACACAGATAACAAGAGTGATAGCAACCGGAACGGGTTTAATTTTTAGAGATATTCAGAAACGACTTATTTTTGTTCCGGGATAATAATGTTTTAAAATTTCTTTAAAATTTTTACCATTCTTCGCCATCCCCATGGCACCGAATTGACACATTCCTACTCCATGACCATATCCTTTACCTTCAAGTATTATTTTATTATCTTTAATATAGATATTAAAATTACTTGATTTCAATAACCCACCAGGATCTTTTTCTGAACCAAATAAACGTCGAATATTGTAGGCAGGGATTTTATAATCTTTCTTATCGGTGGTTATAATTACTTCAACAATCCTTTTACTCTTTATGTTCCTTTTGAATTTCAAACTCCTTATCAATTCAGTATCAGAAATTGCAATGCCCATTCCGTAAAGATTTTTTCTTAAAATTTTAAAAAAATCTTTTTTGTTAAATTCTTTTTTCCAATAAGAATGCGGACTGTCATTGCAGAATCCACATTTGACACTTTTTAAATAAGAAACCGGGTTCCCATTCCAGGCGTCATTGAAATCAGCGGTATAACCCCCACAGGTTGAATGGTATTTTGCATCAATCGGTTTACCCTGGTAAGTTAAGACGAGGCTCTTTGTTTTTGAGATTGCACTATTAATCAATGTGTCTTCAACTGAGATACCTTGATAAACCTGGTCTTTTACTGTTGCATAAAGGTCAAAGCCGAGATTTGCATATTGATTTAAATGGCTATATGCATAGGTGCGAGCAGCAATTGTTTGAGCCTTTGCCGCCTCAATCAATCGCGGATTTATCTTACCGATTTCGCAGGGCACAACTCCTTTTAAATAATCTTCAATATCAAGAACATTAATAACCCAGATTTTATTATCCATTTTTTTTATCTCTAAGTTTCCATAATAAAATTTATTATTGACTTTTACTTTATTTTCAAAAGGTTTTAAAAAAACAGGGAAATTATCGTTTAATTTTATTTTATAGTTTTCAAGATATTGTTCTCCTTTAATTCCACTTACATTAACAGAATCTAAACCAGTGATTATGGCAACACGGATTAAGTGTGGAGATTTTTGTGGCTGTATATAAGAAATACAATTAACAAATAATCCACAGAAAATAGTTATATTTAACCATTTAACCATTTAACCAATTAAATTGTTTATAGTCTGAATCATTTTCTTGTAATGGCTTCCCTTCCAGTAGATGCGTTGACATTTTGGACACCGGGCAAATTCATTAAAATTTTTGTATGTATAAAAAGGAATAAAATTTTTTATATCTTCTTTCATTACATTTATCAAAAGTTCATTGCAACGAAGACAGCGCGAAAAAAAATGTAACTGATCTGCAAGATTAAAATGTTTGATAACTACTCTTAACTGGTTAGATAAAATTTCGGATTCAACAAAAAATACACCTTCTTTTTCCTTTAATTTTAGATTTCTTGTTAAAAAAATTCTATTTTCTTTTTTCGCCAGAATCAATGATTTTATCCCTTCGTTGGAATAGAGTGTATCAATCCCGCAGATTCTCAAATATTTACATAATTTACCGAGCATACCATTGCAAATAAATTTCATATGTTTTAAGGTAGTCTAATTAGGGTATTGAATAAAAGAATTAAATAATTAGGATTGTGCCCAAGTACATTTATACAGCTGTTGAGCATTAAAATAGTTTTAATAATTTTCTCAATACTAACCCTCCGTGCCTTTGTGTTAATTTCCATTTCCAGTTCTTTTGATATTGATTGATTTAATTGTTTGTAAAATACAGAACGATAAAGAAGGAGCAGACTATAGAAAAGGTCAGTAAGATTTTCGTTCTCAAGTTCTCTTGCCAATTTTGCTACGCTCTCGGTAGATAAGGGTGCCTTTTTAAAGATTTCTCTTGCAATTGGAAAGATATTATTATCCCTAAGATACATTATTTCTCCTGGACTTCCGAGATAGAAATTATCTTTTCCTTCGAAAATTATGTTTTCTATTTGCGTGTTATTTAGATAACTGAATTTTACAATCTGACATCGTGAACGAATTGTAGGGATTAAAAAGTCGGGTCGGGAAGATGTTAGAATGAATAATGTATCTATTGGTGGTTCTTCAAGTG
The DNA here is from genome assembly GCA_039802005.1 of candidate division WOR-3 bacterium. Lineage (NCBI taxonomy): Bacteria > Pseudomonadati > Caldifarciminota > Caldifarciminota bacterium. The sequence goes on along the minus strand of JBDRVV010000005.1, from coordinate 11,247 downwards.
TTTTTAAAAAACTATTTGCAGATTCTTCATTCATCCGGTCTGCTTCAAGGATTAAAACAATTCGCTTTGTCCCTTTTGCGGGCATTAATAGTAGCCATTCAATTAGTGTTCTTATCTGTTTTATTACAATAGATGAAGAATCATCAAGATGGACAACGGTATTTTCAGGGAGATAATTTTTCATATATTCAAATATCTTTTCTTCCTTGGTGCCTGGTGGGACCGGTGCAATGAGCATAAAATTTGGCGAATTTGGTGGACAGCCGAGTGTTTTTGATAGGGCAAACGCAGTTTGTCTTTTACCAACACCTTTTGGACCGGCAAGTAGTAGATTGTAAATTTGATCTTTTTTTAGAGCGTTGCGGATAAATTTTTTTGCTGTTTCCTGCCCAATAATCTCATCAAGGTAATCCACAGACTATTATAATAAATTTTTTTATTAAATCAAGATTCAATCAGAGCCTATTTCCTGCGCAAAATTCTTGAGCAAAAATTTTTTGAATTTTTTTAATGCCCTTGCACGATGGCTTATGCGATTTTTTACCCATGGCCCAAGTTCAGCAAAGGTTTTTCTATACCCTTTTGGAATAAATATAGGATCGTATCCAAATCCCCATTCCCCCCTTGGTTCATAGGTTATTCTCCCCTCAATCTCTCCTTCAAATACTTTATATGTATTTATATCGTAAAAATAAACAAATACAGCGCGGAACCACGCCCGTCTATTTTTTGCCTTTCCCAGTTCCCTTAAAACCCTTTCTATTCTTTTCTCATCATTCACTTCATATCTTGACGATAGAACTCCGGGTGCGCCATCCAATTCTTCAATAAATAATCCTGAATCATCAGCAAGCGCCGGAAGTTTTATTATCCTATGGATGAACTCTGCCTTTAATAAACTGTTCTCAATGAGTGTGTCGCCTGGTTCAGGAATGTGCAGATCAATGAAGCGTGTATATGGAATCAACAAAACCTTATTTAAATTTAATATCTGATTTATTTCTTCAATCTTATTATGATTTCTTGTTGCCAGAACTATGTGGAACATAAATTTATACAGGGGGTCTTTGACCCCCTGTATTCCTCTTCCCGTTTAAGGGTTTATCATTGTCTCAACGACAAATGCACCCCTGAAACCCTTACTTATTGCAAGATTTTTTAGAGATTCTGCTTCTTCCTTTGTGAGGCAATCTCCAATGCGGACTTTGTAGTATGGAGGGGTGTGCTCAATATATACCTTACCACCAAATAGACCTCGCGCATCGTCAGCAACCTTTGAAGCACCTTTTTGTGTTGATGAGGCAAATATTTGAACCCTGAAACCATAAATTGACGCAGGTGTGGTTGATGGCGATGGAGATGGTGAGGGTGTATAGGTGGGGGCAGGGGCAGGAATTGGTGGTAATGCTGTTACTTCTTCCATGGGCAATGGTGCAACTGGTGTGGGAACAGGCGGGGCAATTGTTACTTCTTCCATGGGCGCAGGAGTTTCTTCAATCGCGGGCGGTAATGCAGGTGCCTCTGTTGGCGGCGCGGAGACTTCGGGTGTTGGTGCCGGGGTTTCCGGTACTGGCGCAGGGGTTGCGGGTACTGGCGCAGGGGTTGGATAGACCGGTTCTTCAGAAATATTCTTTCCTTCTTCACCAAATACAACGACTTCTTCCAGCCCCTCTGTCTTTACCGTGGTCTTTTTGGGTGCACAGAATACAAAAAGCATAATAACACCCAATATCAGCAACTTCTTCATCATAACCTCCTTTTTTTCTTTTCCTTATAAAAAGAAAGAAGTTTTTTTAACTCCGGAGCCCTTTGCTTTTTGCATACAAGGACTCCCTTAGGGCTTGCCACAACAATAAGCCCATTTATTCCAAAGACCCCGACTGGGACACTATTAGTATATATAATTGAATTACTCGTTTCAAGACCCAAAATATCTCCTAAAAAGATGTTGCCATTTTTGTCTTTTATGAAATATCTCTCCAGGGCAAGATAGGTCCCAACATCATCCCAGCCAAAGTCGGATTTTATTACGCATATTTTATTACTTTTTTCCATTATTCCATAATCTATTGATATTTCAGAAATTTTTTCAAAGTATTTCTTGTCTTTAAATTTTAAATATTTTTCTACCCCATTATAGACATCTGGAACGAATTTCTTTATTTCTTTAAGTACCGTGCTTATTCTATAGGTAAATATTCCGCTATTCCATAAATATCTTTTGGATTTCAGATATTCTTTTGCTTTATTGATTGAGGGTTTTTCAGTGAACCCCTCACCATAAAATCCAGTGAGCCTTTTATCTTTAACAATCTCTTTTCCGATTTTTATATAACCATAGCCTGTCTCGGGTCTTTCAGGTACTATACCGTAGGTAACCAGAAATTCTTTTTCCGCCATCGCCTCTCCATATTTAAGACATTCAATGAATTTCTTATTGTCTTTAATGATATGGTCGGCAGGCATTATGTGAATTATTCCATCACCATATTTTTCTTTTAACGACATTGCACAAAGGCATATTGCTGGTGCGGTATTTCTTCGTGCCGGCTCAATGATAAGATTTTCGTTCCCGACAAATCTTTTTGTTATGCCCCTCAGTTCTTCGGGAATCACTAAAAATCTCTCATTTTTTTTGAAATAGCCACTGATTCGTTCAATTGTTTGATTTATCAATGGTTTATTATGGAATATATTGATAAATTGTTTGGGAAAGTCCGGCTGACTCAAGGGCCAGAACCTTTCTCCCTGTCCTCCTGCAAGAATTATCGCAAATCTTTTAATTAGACACCTCTTTCAGTTTAAATAATACAGTACCGAATTTTAGTTTTGTCTTTATCTGGACCGGAAATCTGTTTTCGTCATTTGTGTACCATATATCCATTGAACCACCCGCACCGAACACACCTTTGTTAGAAGTTTTTGGTGTTACGCGAATTGTTGAAAATTTGCCCAACGGTGTTTTTATAATTTCTTTTTTCCCCACCACACAATCTATTCTGTGTTGCTGTTTTGCTTCAAATATATAGAGCACGATTGTATCGTTTTCAACCAGTGGTATGCGTCTTAAATAATACCAGAAACTGAGCAGGTCCATTACTGGCTGAGAAATTTTTATCCTTGATGAATCATTGATTATTACATATAAACTATCCTGATTGAAGTTCAATTTCTGATAATTTGTGTATTTACCTTCGTGTATTCTTTTTTCATAAAAAACCGGTATTAAATCATTTATTGTTGTGGTGACATTTATCGTATCATTTAAGGTGAAGAGAAAGTTCAAATCAGAACTGGAATTAAGATGAGATGAGATAAGATAACATTGTTTACCATTGACAGTCGTTGTATCTATAATTTGCAAAGCCATATTACCAAGATTTATTAAGCCAAATCGTGCCTCGTATTCAAGTTTTTCACCTATAGGAAAGAATTTTAAATTTTTCCCGAATGAAAGATCAATAGGAATTACGAGTAAAAATAAACAAGATAATACTTTTATAAAATGTTTGACATTCATTTTTTTAGACAACCAGGCTGTTAAGTCTTTCTATCCTTTTATCTATGGGTGGATGGGTTGAAAACAGATTTGATATATTAAATCTATCTTTACCGAATGGGCTGGCAATGAATAGATGGGCATTTGACTGGGATGCCTTTGCCATTGGCTGATATGCCTGTTTTAGTTTTGCCAGCGCCTGGGCAAGCCCCTGGGGATAGCGGGTTATATATGCACCAGATGCATCGGCAAGATATTCACGCTGTCGTGATATCGCTGCCCTTATCAAAGCGACAAATAACGGTGCGATGATTGCGAGAACAAGACCGATTAGTATCAAAATACCACCACCCCTGCTGCTGCGATTGCTCTTTCTTCTGCCTCCTAAAAACATACTCCGTAAAAAGAAGTCCCTTAATAAAACAATCAAACCACCGATTGCTGCGACCACGGTCATCAAAAGAATGTCATAATTTCTTATATGTGCCATCTCATGTGCGATGACCCCCTGTAGCTCTTCGCGATTCATAATTTCAAGTAAACCAGTCGTTACAGCAACTGCTGCATTCTGGGGATTCCTTCCTGTGGCAAAGGCATTGGGCGCGGGTGAAGGTGTGATGTAAACCTTGGGTTTTGGAACACCCGCGGCAATTGCTACCTCCTCTACAACATTGTGGAGTTGTTTAAATTCTTCTGGGTCAGCCGGAACCGAACCGGTTGAAGCAAGGGCAATCTTATCTGAATTATAATAGAGAACAAAGTTGTAAATGACTATGAAAAGGCCGAAGAAGATATATCCTGCGGTTCCCCAATGTAGTAGTTCAACGACTATGTATCCCAGCGCACCAAGAAACAGACTGGTGATGACAATAAAAATAAATGTCTTGCGCTTATTTGCCGCTATCTGGTCATATAGTGTTTCGCGCATATTAGAATTTTACCTTTACTGCCTCTCTTTCTTCAGCCGGAGCGGTGAAGAATTCTCTCGGTTTGAAATTGAACATTGAAGCAATTATCGTCTGCGGAAATTTCTGTATTGTGACATTATAATCCATTACGACATCATTATAGAATTGCCGGGCAAAGGCGATTTTATTTTCGGTCGCAGTCAATTCTTCCTGAAGTCTCATAAAATTTTCATTTGCCTTTAACTGCGGGTAATTCTCAGCAACCGCGAATAGAGTTTTTAATGTTGCACTGAGCATATTGTTCGCCTCGGCAGCTTCCTTGGGACTGGTTGCACCCATTGCCCTTGAGCGCAATTCTGCAACCTTTTCCAGAACTTCTTTTTCATGTGCCGCATAACCTTTAACGGTTTCTACCAGATTTGGTATCAAATCATAGCGGCGTTTCAATTGCACATCAATCTGTGCCCAGCCATTATCCACTCTGGTCCTTTTGGTAACAAGACTATTATAAATTGCAATTACCCAAATCACCAGAAGGATAATGATTATCAGAAGTATTATCATTGAACCTCCATTTTGTTAAGTTTACTTAAAATTTTTGATTTGTCAATGAGGTATTGACATTTTTTAAAAATTGGATAGACTTAAACCCGATGGCCCCGTCCCTTTTTACTCTACCTGCGTTGGTATTATTATTTTTTATTAATATTACGCTTATTTATCTTTGCGCGTATGTCAAAAATGGTAAAAAATTCTGTCGGACAATACCATTCTTTGTGTCCGGCATATTTACAATATTTATCCAATTGTTAATAGAACAGAACAGTGACCCTGCAACCGCAGTGATCCTTACCAAATTACAATATATTGGATTCTGGACCTATTTTCTGACCGCACCGATGCTTGTAACCAGTCTGACTGATGAAAATTTTAAACCACTAATTTTAACAATCTGTGCAACCATCACACTAATAACAATCTTTCTAACGATATTCACAAATCTAATAATAACTTCTAATTCATATATCTATGCTAATTTTTACTCAGCCAAGATAGGTGTTTTATATCCATATTTTTGCACTGTGCTTTTCATTCTTTGTATTTACTACTTTAGCAAGATGATTTATTTTGCCAACCGATTAAAAAATCCTGAATTAAAGTATATAATACCCATTGGACTTGGTATCTGTATTCTAAGTGGCATATTTGATTATGCAGGAAGGCTAAATGGCATACCCATTTTACCCTGGCTTAAAGACGCATTCAGTATGGGGATGTTGTCTATCAGTCTTTCTTTCGGCATCTTTATTCTACTCAGTTATTCTCAAACAATGCTTGAATATCAAAAGGCATTGATTGAACTTGAGAATCTTTTGAATAAAAATAAACAGAATTTTAATGAATTTGTCCAGTTGATTGCAAAGACCATTGATGCCAAAGATAAATATACCGCTGGACATTCAATGAGGGTTGCTGAATATGCAGTGAGGATTGCAAAGATATTCAATCTGGATGAAAGACAGATAGAAATTTTAAGAAAAGCATGTTTACTCCATGATATAGGAAAAATTGGTATACCTGATGGAGTGCTTAATAAAAAATCGCCACTAACAACGAAAGATCGCTCGTATATCTATAAACATCCAAAACTGGGAAAAGAGATATTAGGGCAAATGAGCGATTTTCAGGAGATACTTGATATAATCTATTTTCACCATGAGCGGTATGATGGTTCTGGGTATCCAAATGGGTTGAAAAATGATGAGATTCCACTTCTTGCAAGGATTCTGGCAGTTGCCGACGCCTATGATGCAATGCTCTCAGAGAGACCATACCGTCCGGCAATGTCAAAATTTGAAGCAATCAAAGAGTTATTAAATTCCAGGGGCAAGCAATTTGACCCTGAGATTGTTGAAAAATTTGTTGATATAATAGCACAAAATAGCGACAAGACCCTACCTGATAATATCCCTTATTAATTTTTTTCTTTTGGAATGTTCGGATTTTATTAAAAATACTGTACTCAATTCATTTAAAACTTCTTTAACAAGCATTTTGTTATCAGAAAATATTTCAATGACAGGTTCACCTTTTTTTACAAAATCCCCGGTTTTTTTATAAATTTTAAAACCACAACCGGGATCAATTTTATCTTCTTTCTTCAACCTTCCTGCACCAAGTTTTGTGGCAAGCAAGCCTAATTTGAAGGTATCAATATTTTTTATATAACCAGTTTTCGGGGAGGAGAATAAAGTGCTTCTCTTCGCAACTGGTAATAGATTATAATCGTCTATCACCTTTGGATTTCCACCTTGATGTTCTATCATTTCTCTGAATTTGTTGAGCGCCTCACCAGTCTTTATCTTTTTTAACAACAACCCCCTTCCTCCTTGAAGTTTGGCAATCCTTAAAATGTGTTCTGATAGAGTAAATGTTATCTCCATCAAATCTTTTTGTCCATTGCCCTTGAGACATTCAATTGTTTCAATAATTTCAAGAGAATTACCGATGTACAATCCGAGTGGGTCATTCATATCAGTTAGAATAGCAACTGTTTTAACTTTGAACCCTTTGCCTGTCTGAACCAGATAATGCGCAAGTTCTTTTGCTTTTCTATAATCTCTCATAAACGCGCCATTGCCACATTTCACATCCAAGACAAGTCCGTCAAGATCTTCAGCAAGTTTTTTGGACATAATGCTTGCGGTAATCAAAGGTATCGATTCGACAGTTCCAGTTACATCACGCAGACTATAAATCTTTTTATCAGCAGGCGCTATTTCTTCGGTCTGTCCAATTATTCCTACATTGATTTTTTTTAATTGGTTTTTGAATTCGTTTAACCTTAGATTTGTTCTGAATCCTGGTATTGATTCTAACTTATCAAGTGTCCCACCGGTATGACCAAGGCTCCTGCCAGAGATCATTGGTACACAAACACCGCAACTTGCAACGAGAGGGGCAAGGATTAAAGAGACTTTATCTCCAACACCACCGGTAGAATGTTTGTCTATTTTTGGAATTTTTATATCTGATAGATTGAGCCTTTTGCCTGAATAAAGCATCGCCTTGGTCAGGTATGTTGTTTCTTTAAAACTCATACCTTGGAAAAATATTGCCATTAAAAAAGCCGAAAACTGGTAATCTGGAATTATGCCTTTTGTATATCCTGTTATTATAAATTCAATTTCAGTAGAACTCAAATTTTCACCATTTCTTTTTTTCATTAGCATATCTATAAAATTATACCGCATATAGTTATTATAACTATATATTTTTATAAAATCAAGAGTTAAAACCATATAAGACTCCTTTCTAAATATATTAGAGGCTCTTGTTTGTAAAATCTAACACCATATAGTAACCAAATTGGAGTTCGGTATTCTATCTTTACTGCGGACCCTTGACTTTCTTCAAATTTTAAATATAATATGCTAAGGTACTCGATGCTTACGGTTTTTGTTATTATTGAAAAAATATAAAATTCTGAAAGAAAGGGGGTGATAAACAAAAAAGAAGGGGTGGTTGCGATGTCTATCAAGACATCGTTATATCAGGAAAGCCGGCAATGCCGGGATATGTTCGATGAAAAAAAGGAGAAAAAATGAAGAGATTAGCATCAATATTATTAATGATGGCAGTTATAACAATTGCATTCGGTGCTAATGAAGACCTTAGGGCACCGAGTGATGTGCCATCACATGTTTTTAAGGTTTCAAGGAATCCAAACGGCATTCCTTATACCGGTCGGTTTGCAACCCCAACACTTGTGGATACGATTAGTCTCGCTCCAATAAATTCCGTAGGTTATTGCTGGGGTCTTGCCTATGACTGGGAAAGGGATGCACTCTGGGTTACTCAATGGAATAGCGCTTATCCTAAAATGTATGCGATTCAGAAACATTCTCCCTGTACAAAAGTTGATTCGGTTACCCTTGGTTCTGGAGCTCCAACATATCGTCTTGGTATTGGCTATGCTGGTAGTAACATAATGTACATGGCAGGATACAACAATACGATCTACCGCATTGACTTGACCAATGGTACAGGGTCGGTCTATCGCACAGTCAGCGGCACACTTGAAGGTCTTGATTTCAATCCTGTTGATGATGTAGTTTATGCTACGGACTGGACATCAAACATTCTTGGATATGCCAAGCCCTCCCAGACTGGAACCTGGACTACACAGGGTAGACCGCAATATCCTTGCGGAGTCAGTGGTGCCTATGGGACTACTGCACCAACATTATTATTCCAGGCTGAAGAGGCTAATCCTGCCCATTTCTACCAATTCCGTCTGACTGCTGGTGTGCCTGCGACATCACCAGAATCGGTCTGGCAGTGTGACCCAGGACAGACCCAGGGATATGAGGCAGACTGCGCATTCGATGGTCAGTATGTATATATCCTTGACCAGTCAGGTCCTGATAAAATTTGGGTCTATGATGTGGGAATTATCCTTGATGATACAATCCGCTGGACATTTGAAACTGGATGGCAGGGTTGGACTCATTCAAGTTCTTATACATTCCCTAATGCGTGGGGAGTGGCACGTTCCAATTTACATAGCGGCTGGATGCCACCAAATGCCCAGGATTCCTGCTTATGGTTTGATGATGATGCCGCAGGTAGTGGTGCACCACCATTAAAAGATACCGCACTTTCTCCAGTCATTGTTCCACATTCAACAACAAACTGGCTAAAATGGGGAGTGACATACAATTACTTAACTACTCCAGAGAAACTTGAAGTAGGTATAAAATACTTTGATGGTTCTAACTGGACAGTTGTGCCACTAAAGACCTACACTGCTGATATTCCAGGAACATGGGATTCAGCCGATGTAAGTGCTTATAAGACCTATCCAAGACTACAGGTTTATGCGTACTACGATGATGGTAATGGCTGGCAGTGGTATGGTGCGATTGACAATGTTACTATCAATGGTGAACTCTATGTTGCAACCCATGATGTGGGAACGACTGTGATTAACCAACCGCCCGATAATTTGTTGCCAAATACAACATATCAGCCAACCGCGACCTACAAGAACTTTGGTAATAACAACGAAACCTTTGATGTTTATTTTGTGATTGATTCTTCAGGAACGATTGTTTATAACCAGACCCAGAATATCACTGTCAATGCAGGTGAAGATACGGTTATTACATTCCCTAACTGGATTTGTTGTGGGACAACCGGTATTACCTACACCTTCAAGGCATATACTGTTTTGGCAGGCGATGTTAATCCAGCAAATGACACTCTGACAAAGAATGCGGTTGTTAATCCTACATTCTGGGAAATTCTCTCTGCTCAATTCCCATCCCCGAGTTCAGGACATTCAATGGCAACAATAAATGACGGTAAGTACATGGTATTTGGCATCAGAACAACCGGCGGTTATACAAATCAGACTCAAATCTATGATATCAATGCCGGTTCTTGGACTGCTGGTCCAAATAATCCTTATGGTTGTGGTGCTTATGGTACTGCCCAGGGTGTGAATGGCAAGTACTACAGACACGGTGGAACCGATTCCTGGCCCACCGCATTGACAAGGGTTGATATATATGACCCAGGTAGTAATCAGTGGTCAAGCGGAGCGCCGTCACCAACAGCGAATGTTGATCATGTATCTGGTGTATACAAAGATTCGCTCTTCTTTACATTTGGTGGTGGTAATTGGGGTGGAGCTGTGTCTCCGCATACGAATGTCTATTTCTATGATACCTATTTGAATACCTGGACCCAGGCAACCTCAATGACCGGTGTTGGCAGAGGTTGTGCTGCGGGCGGAGTGATTGACACATTTGCAATTGTTGCCTGTGGTTACGATGGTTCCTCGACATACAGAAATGATTATATTGTTGGTATAATCAATCCTGCAAACTGCTCTCAGATCACCTGGGGTTCACCGACAACGATTCCTGGTATGACTGATGGCCGTTATCGTGTACCAAGTGGTGTTGACCATGTAAATAAAGAACTCTGGGTTGTATGCGGTCAGACGGCAAGTGGTTCAAGTGCCCAGACCTGGTCATATAATCCATATACAAATACCTGGACCAACTGGAATAAACCTAAACCTACACCTGTGGGCAATGTTTCACCGATTGCAGTCACCTTGAGTGCTGCAGGAGATATTGGTGTATTTGTTGCCAGCGGTTATCAGGGTGGTTCTTATGTTCCTGCCCATGAAGTTTTCCATACGGGCCATGTGCCTGGTGTGCAGGAAAAACCGAATGCACCAATCTCCAATCTTAAATTCGGATTTGCTCCTAATATGCCGAATCCAACAAAAGATTACACGCCTATTTCATACACTACAACGAAGGCTGGAAAGGTAACGCTTAGGGTTTATGATGCAACTGGTAGACTTGTGCGCACACTCGTTAATCGTCCAAATGAGCCTGCGGGTGCAAAGACTGTTTACTGGAATGGCGAAGATGATAATCGGAGACAGGTTACTGGTGGTGTTTACTTCCTGAAACTTGAGGCAGAAGGTAAAGTTGCCACACATAAACTCGTCCTCGTGAAATAAGGAAAGCGGAATGAGTAAAGAGCCCCGCCTTAAGGCGGGGCTCTTGTTTTTAGGGATTGACAATAAAATCAAACTGAATAAAATATAAATGCCAAATCTATGATTTATTTAAGGTCAGAAAATGTAACTGACAAGGGCGGTAGCATGCACCAATTTTCCCCACAGATGTCAAGCGAAGCGCAGACAGATGTGGCTGGAAAATTGAGTGTCCCGAGCGTAGCGAGGGGCACCAATTGGGGTGTTTCGAGCGTAGCGAGGGGCACCAATTGGGGTGTTTCGAGCGTAGCGAGGGGCAC